>CBDUPT010000013.1:0-18129 GCA_965369165.1 uncultured Flavobacteriales bacterium
AAATCCAGAGTATCTTTGCCAATTTTCTGAATATTCTATATTAACTGCCATTTTTGGAGCTACTTGAATAACATCAAATAAGCCTACACCATATCCTCCGAATTTTTTTTGCAATTCATTTCTTAAGTATGAAGTAATTCTGTCTGCTTCAATTTGAGAATCACCATAGTGCATAATTCTCACCTTTTTATTTTTGGCATTTTCTAAAGCGGCAAAAAAGTCATTTATAGAAGCCTTTCCTTTTGCATTTGTTTGTATGCTTTGACGAAATGCTTTTAAAGAATCTAAACGATGTTTAATTAATGTGGAATCAATTTCACTTACAACAACATTAGAATCAAATAGTTCGGCTAAATCTTTTTCTAAACTAGCTAAACTGTCTTCTTCTATTTCGGGCACAAAAAAATCGCTAATGGTTGGAAATTGAATCGTAGATGACCCTACTTGAATTCCATCCTTTGGAAAAACAGACATTATTCCTACCAAAATTACAAATACTGCAACTAAGCTAATAAAGGTAACTATTGGAGCTACCTTTTTTTCTTTAGATTCTATGTTGTTTTCTTCTTCCACTAAGGTTTAGGAATTTTTAATTTTTGGCCTACATCTAAGTTCCCATCAATACCATTAAAATCCATTATGTTTTGTGCTGATACTCCAGCGTACTTTTTAGCAATTAACCAAAGGTTATCTCCAGATTTAACGGTGTAAGTAGTGTATTTACCTGAATTAAAAGTTAAATTTGGTTTAGTTGTTTCTTTAGGCTCTACTTTGTTTTTAGGTTTCTGCTTTTGAGTTTTATTTGTTGATTTTTTGCCATAAATCATTAGTTTCTGACCAATGTTTATTCTTGTTCCGCTTAAATTATTCCATGCTTGTATTTGAGATACTTTAACATTATGTCTGTCAGCTATTAAGCCTAATACATCTCCAGAACGGACAGTATATTCATAAGGTTCTCCATCTTTTGGAATAACAACAGCAGGTTCTTTTGGTTCAGGTTTTAATAAGATAGAATCTTGATAGAAATAAATACTATCCTTCATTTCTTTAAACTTTGCTTTGCTACCTTTTGGGAAATAAGCTGTAAAGTTAGCTGGTAATGTTTCTGTAGTTAGACTTGGGTTTAAAAACATAAAATCTTTACTCTTTGTTTTAATAATATCGTTAACAGCTTGTAATTTTAATTTTCTGTTAATGGTAATAGTATCAGCTGAAATTTTAGGTTCAAGTTTTACAGCTCCATAAGAATCATAATTATAAATATAGTTCATAGCAACAAATGCTTGAACAAAACCTTTGGTTGCTTTTGGTAAAAATTGCTCTATTTCTTTATAAGTTGTTGCGTTATATCTTTTAAGCAATTTTGTTACATTAACTACTCCAGAAGAATATGCAGCTAATGTCAATTCCCAATTATTATATTTTTGATATAAATCTTTTAAATAGGCTGTGGCAGCTTTTGTTGATTTCTCAAAATCTTTTCGTTCATCAACATATTCGTTAATAGTTAAGCCATATTTAACTGCTTGTGGATGATTTAAGTGCCAATAACCGTATCCTCCAATATTATTATTACTTGTTTGATTAAAAGCAGAACAAACAACAGGAATTAGTTTTAACTCTTTAGGCAGTTTGTTTTTAATTAACTCAGCATCAATTATAGGTTCATAATATTTAAATAAACTAAATAGAGTAGGGCACTTAGCTGTTTTTTGAGAAAAATAATGAATTAAATATTCATTTTTAATCTTTCCATAGTGAGTTGGGAATACTTCTGATAATGTTTTTGAATCAAATGAAAATAGTGAATCTGTGGTATAAATTTCACCACCTTTATAATTGTTCCAATTTTTATCTGGAGAAATAGGAGATAAACTAATTAATTTTTTATTGTATGAGTTTGTTTTTACCTGCTCAAATTCATTAAGATAAACAGATTTAGTTTGTGCAATACAAAAGCTGTAACTACTGCAAATTATTGCAGTAAGTAAATATTTTAAAGTTGCTTTGATTTTTGAGTTCATCCAATATATAACTGAATGTAAATATGCTTTATTCTATTTATAAATTAATAAAGTGTGAGTGCAGTTTATGAACAAACTTTTGTTGATGCGTTTGTTTATTTTCTAGGAGCAAATACAATTTTAAAAACAGTTCCTTCATCAGGCAATCTTTCTATCTCTCCATCTAATTGGGTGGTAAATATTTTAATTAACTCCATGCCTAAAGATCCTTCTTCTGCATCAAACATCTCTTGAGGCATACCAATACCATTGTCTCCTACAATAAGAGTGTATAAATTAGTTTCTTCATTAAATAATAAATGAATAATTACTCTTCCTTTATCTCTATTTTTAAAAGCATATTTAAGCGTATTGGAAATTACTTCGTTTAATAATAAACCCAATGGTATTAAAGTGTCAATACCAAATTTAACTTTGTCAATTTTTATATCAATAAAGATATCTGTATTGATGGCATAGGTTTCAATTAAATCATTTGTTAATGCCATTATATAATCTTGAAAATCAATTCTCGCTAAATCTCCTGTCTGATACATTTTCTCATGTATTAAAGCCATAGATCTAATACGGTTTTTCGCTTCATCAAAAAGAGCAAGTGCAGCTTCATCTTTTGTATATCCAGACTGGATACTTAGTAAGCTAATAATTACCTGCATGTTGTTTTTAACACGGTGATGGATTTCCTTTAATAATATTTCTTTTTCATCACGCTGTGTTTCTATTAGTGAGGTTCTTTCCTTTACCTTAATTTCCAATTCTTTACTTATTTCACGTTGTCTTTTTTCTTTAAATGATGCTATTTTGTATATTGTGTAAAATATAACAATTAGGAATAAAATGATAGCCCACCATTCTTTCCACCAAGGAGAAGAAATTGAAAAAGAATAAGTCGCAGGTTCTTGATTCCAAACACCATCTTCATTTCTAGCAATTACTTTAAAGATATAATCTCCATGAGGGAGATTAGAGTAGGTGGCGGAAGTCTTATTCGTTGATTGATACCATTTATCATCAAAATTTTCTAATTTAAATCTGTACTGAACCTCTTCTGGAAGAATAAGGTTTATTGCAGAGAATTCAAATGTAAGATGATTATTGTCATGCTTTAAAATTAAATTTTTTGGGAGGTTGTTCCATGGGTATAGTTCCCTAGAGTAACTCAACCAATCAACATCTTCAAAAAATAGTTTTATATTATTGATGTGTGTTAATGGAGCAAATACATTTGTTTTATCTTCAGCAGGGTTGTATTTTACCACACCTTTTACTGTACCTATCCATAGGTTGTTATTATGATCTTCGTAAATCGCACGGCTATTACACTCAACACCTTTAAACCCTTGTTTCGATTTATAATTTTTTATAGTACTAATCTGACCATAACTATCAAAAGTGATTCTGTCAATCCCATTGTTTGTTCCAACCCATACGTGTCCGTTTTTATCAGCGTGGAGTAAATAGATAACTCCTGAAGAAAGGCCATCTTCAATTCCAATAGATTTAAAGTCTAATCCATCATACCTAACCACACATCTATCCGTTCCAAACCAAAGGTGACCAAACTTATCTTCAGTAATACTACCTATATAATTATTGCAGAAACCTTTAGCTCCCATATAGCTATGAAATTTTTCATTACTATATTTTACAACTCCCATTCCGGTTCCTATCCAAATATTACTTTTACTATCCTGAAAAAGAGAGTGTACATAATTATGAGGTAAGCCATTTTTATTTGTGTAGTTTTTAAATGTTACTCCATTATATACTGACAATCCACCGCCATTTGTTCCAATCCATAAATTATCTTTTTTGTCTACTAGTAATACTTTAGTTTCATTTGAAGCAAGTCCATCAGCGGTAGTGTAAGTCTTAAAAGTTCCTTTACTATATTTGGTAAGTCCATTTAAGGTGGCAAACCAAATATTTCCTTTTTTATCTTTAACTGATGATCTAACAGTATTGCTTTTTAGGCCGTTATTTTTGTTGTATTGAACAGACTCATAGTTATTATATTTATAAACTCCTTCGTCTCCAGTAGATATCCATATATTATTGTCGTCATCTTCAACAATACTAAAAACACCATTATTGTTAAGTCCATCAACCTCATTAAAATACGTGAAGGCTCTATTTCCATACTTTATTAGCCCACCACCATTACTACCTATCCATATGTTACCAGATCTATCTTGGTAAAGTGAAGAAATAGAATTTGTTGGAAGCCCATTTTTTTTTGTAAGGTGAGTATAGGTACCACTTGAAGGAATAATATAAATACCATTTTCAGAAGTAGATACCCAAAGTTCATTTTCTTTAGTTTCTAATAGATCAGTTATTTTAATATTTAGTTTTCCTAATGGTGTTTCAATAAATTCATAATTCTTTGAATCATCTATACTTCCTGACAATAGTATTATTAAACCTTTATCGGTTCCAATACAAAAATCGCCTTTACTGGTTTGTTTTATAGCCAAAACATTATTAGAAATTAGGCCATGTTGTTTATCAATAAATACTTTTTTGTCTTTTAAAAAAATAGTTACTCCTTCGTTTGTTCCAATCCAAGTGTTACCATTGTTATCTTCAGTAATGCAATTAACTCTTGTTCCGTTTAAATCATTATTTTCTTTAGTGAAATTTTTAATAGTACCATTATTATATACAGACAATCCATTATTGTTACCAATCCAAACTCTACCAGCTTTATCAGTAAAAATACAGTTGTTTCTATCGTTACTAAGCCCATCTTTTGTAGTATAGTTTAAAAATTTCCTGCCATTATATTTTGTTGTTCCTCCCCAAGTTGTTGTAAACCATATATTGCCTTCTATATCTTCACTTATGTCAGTAACAATATCACCAGACATCCCATCCGTTTCTTTAAATTGAGTAAATGTTAACCCATCAAACTTGCAGGCACCTCCTCCCTGAGTTCCAATCCATAAATGACCTCTACTATCTTGAATAATACTATTTACTTGAGATTGAGACAAACCTTCCTCAACGTTGTAATACTCAAAATTGTAAGTTTGTGTAAAACCTAAAGTACTCAATACTAATAATAGCAGAGTGAAGTTATATTTAATTGTATTTTTAATAATAGTTTAATTAATGTATTACAATAATAACCTAAAAGGCTTGATTAAAAAAATAATCAACCTCCAACTTTTTTAGTCTGTTTAAATCCCATATTAATTAATAAATCATATATTTTATCCTTAAATTCTCCTTGAATTAAAACCTCACCATTTTTAGAACTTCCACCAACACCACACTTACTTTTTAAGTTTTTGCCAAATCTTTCAAGTCATCATCGTTACCAACAAACCCAGTAATAAGCGTTACTGATTTTCCTTTACGTTGTTTACGATCAATCATCACTTTTAGATACTGTTCTTCTGGATTTAATGTTTCTAAATCCTCCTCCTCATCTTCATAACTATAATTGGGATTTGTAGAGTAGACAATGTTTTTCTTGCTTTTTTTACTCATGGCACTATTATTTTTAAAGATTTTGGGATTATTTCAACTCTTAATGTTTTATCCATTTTAATAGGTTCTCCATCTATGTGAATATTGTTTTGAGTATTAAATAGAATGAACTTATTTGATGTAAATTCTTCAGTAAATTTAAATTTATTTATTTGACCTCTTAGTAAGTAGTATATAAAAATGGGTAAATAGAGAATAGGAAACTTTTTTACAACAATTAACCTAATAAGTCCATCATCGATTTTAGATGTAGGGGATATAAGGATGTTGTTTCCATACTGCTTAGAATTTGAAAAAGTTACCAGGAAACCTCCTTCAATTAGTTTATTTACATTATTGTATTCTATATTGTAATTAACTGTTTTATATTTCCAAAACCCAATAAGGGCAACTTTAATATATGTAAGAATACCTCGTGTTGGAGCTTCATCAAATTTCCAACTAATAAATGCATCAAATCCAACTCCAGCCGTTCCTAAAAAATAATCATTATTAATTTTAACAGTGTCAATCTGTTTTACTTCACCCTTATTTATATGCTCTATAGCATTTTTTATATTCATTGAAATACCCAAATCTCTGGCTAATCCATTACCTGATCCAGCAGGAATAATTGCAAGTGTGGTATTTGAGTTAATTAAGGATTTGCCAATTTCATTTACAGAGCCATCACCACCAACAGCAACTATAATATCAAACTTACTAGAGTTTTCCTTAGAAATTTCAATAGCATGTTTTGCTCTTTTTGTGTACTCAATCTTACTTGTGAATTTATTTTTATCGAGATGCAGATTAATCAATTTTTCCACTACCTTTTGCTTCCCAATTCCTGAAATTGGGTTAATAATGAATAGTATTTTTTTCTTGTCAGAAATAGAAAATTAGTTTTTAGATAATTGATTGTTAATTATTCTATTATTGTATTGTTGAATAATTGCTTTTAATCGAGTCTCATACTTGTTTTTTATTACAGACTCACTTTGTGATAAGTTGTCAATCAAATTATCTTTTAAAAGAGAGTCTTTTTCGGTATTGTAGAAATTTGTTGTTTTTTCTCCATCAAAAATTAAGAAATACTCATTAAAAGCCATTTGGTAAGTATTACTGATGTAATTAATAACTACTTTGTCCTTCTCTTGAAAAGAATTATTACCAAAAGCAATAATTGAGTTATCTCCAATAGTTAAAGAAAGTAATGTTGGCGTAATATCAATTTGTTGAAAATACTCTTTGTTTTTACCTTTCAAATTACCTGTAGGATCATAAATTAAAATAGGAATAGCAAACCTATTAAGTTTGCTTTTATAGTATGCGCTTTCTGATAAACTAGAATGGTCTGCTGTGAAAACAAAAATAGTATTATTGAACCATGGCATTTTTTTAGATTTTTTAAAAAATTGTTTTAGTGCAAAATCAGCATAACCAATCGATTCATGAATGTCTAAGTTTCCTTTAGGGAATTGGTTTAGATGATTTTTTGGAATGGTGTAGGGGTGGTGAGAAGAAAGAGTGAATACTGTGCTGAAAAATGGCTCTTTCTTATTATTTAATTCGTTAGAGAAGTATTGTAGATAAGGTTCATCAAAAATACCCCATAAGCCATCATAATCTTTCTTTTTTAAGTTCTTAGGATATTCATCTAACCCATAGTAATTATCTATACCAATAATTTTAGTAAACCCATTAAACCCCATAGTTCCATTGGCTCCACCATGATAAAATGAAGTGTTGTAACCATTTTGTTTTAAAATCTTAGGTAGTCCATCTAACTCATTACTAGCATAGTTTGAAATGATATATGAAGACCCCATTAGTTGTGGTAACCCAGCTAAGATACTTGGTAATGATTCCATTGACCTTTGTCCGTTTGCATAAGCATTTTCATATACGTAGCTTTCATCAATCAGAGAATCTAAAAACGGAGTATATCCTTTATTATTATTTAGGGAGCCGATATATTCTTTAGCAAAACTTTCTAAGATAATCAACACAACATTTTTTCCTTTAAATTGAGCTGAGCCTTTAATTTCTTGTTCAGGGGTGTAAATGTTTACTAATTCATTTTCATTAAAGTACTCAATAGCTTCAACTTTGTCAGCAGACAAGGTTTTCATTATAGAGAAAGGTGTGTTAAGTACCAGTGGTATATTTTGTGTTTCTGCGTACTGTCCTGCATTTATAATTGATAATGGTTTGTATTGCAAACCACCACGCATACCTAGTATTAAAAAGCTAATAAAACCTATGAAAATTGCAGAATGAATAAAGTAGTCTTTTTTTAAATACGGCTTAAATGTTACTGTTAATTTGCAAAATCTTTTATATAAAAAAACAGCAATGTAAATCAATACTGCACAAAACACATAGGCATACCAAAAATCAATAATATAGTGAGGAAGTAAAGTGAAAAAATCATCTCCTGTGCTTATCATCCCAAACAAATCGGCCGTTGTTCTTTTTAGAGTATATTCAAAGTACCCTACATCAACCATGTTAAGAGTGATACCAATTACAATAGCGATATAAAAAAAGATATTAAGTGTTTTATGATACCATTTTAAACCTCTAAAAGAAAAGGGGAGTAGCTGTAAAAATATAAGTGGACTAAAAAGAAACGCAATGGCTACCATGTCGAACCTTAACCCATAAATAAATAAACTAAAAGAAACATCACTAAAATTGTTGGTATAAACCAAATAGAAGATTATTCTACAAAGGGAAAATAACAAAAATGCAATTCCTAGTTTTTTAATTAAACTTTTAAGGTATACAAAGTAATTGTTCATTAACTAAAACTATTGTTTTTTAGGTTTTGAATAATCACAACTATCACAATGATCTGACTTTTTAGGACCTAAAAAACGGTAAGCTAAATAAAATAGAGCTATTCCTGCTAATGAGAATACAATAATTTGCTGCATTTTTGTGATAAAAATTATTAACAATAAGACTTAAATATTGTTATAAAATAAACAATATCAGCTTCAAAGTTACGCAAATTCAATTAACTTTGTTGGCATTAATACGCTAAGCTATAACAATGGAATTTAATCGCAGAAAATATACAAATGAGCAATTAATAGACCTTTATAAGGGCATCTTAAAACCAAGATTAATTGAAGAAAAAATGATGGTTTTACTTCGTCAAGGTAGAATTTCAAAATGGTTTTCTGGTATTGGTCAAGAAGCAATTTCTGTTGGTGCTACTATGGCGTTAGATAGAGAAGAGTATATATTGCCAATGCATAGAAATTTAGGGGTTTTTACATCAAGAGATATTCCCCTTAACCGATTGTTTGGACAGTTTCAGGGTAAAATGAGTGGTTTTACAAAAGGGAGAGATCGTTCATTTCATTTTGGAACTCAAGACTACAATGTTGTTGGTATGATTTCTCATTTAGGTCCACAAATGGGAGTTGCAGATGGTATAGCTCTTGGCAATTTGTTGCAAAATAAAGAGAAAGCAACACTTGTTTTTAGTGGTGATGGAGGTGCTAGTGAAGGTGATTTTCATGAATCAATTAACACTGCTGCAGTTTGGCAGTTACCAGTTATATTTTTAATAGAGAACAATGGGTATGGATTGTCAACTCCTTCTGACGAACAGTTTGTATTTAAAAATTTTGTTGATAAAGGAATAGGTTATGGCATTGAAACAGAATTAATAGAAGGAAACAATATTTTAGATGTACATCATAAAATTAGTCAGATAGCTGAATCTATTAGAAAGAAGCCAAGGCCAGTTTTAGTAGAGTGTTTAACATTTAGAATGAGGGGACATGAAGAAGCTTCTGGAACAAAGTATGTGCCTCAAGAATTATTTGATGAATGGGGTAAAAAAGACCCTGTAACAAATTATGAGAACTTTTTGTTGAAAGAAAAAGTAATTACTGATAAAGACATCGAAACAATTAAAGAAGCTATAAAAACTGAAATTTCAGATGGTTGGGAGCAGGCTTTTGAAGAAGAAATAATTGTTCCTGATTTAGATACTGAATTAAACGATGTTTATGCTCCATTTAGTTTTATTGAAACAACTCCAAGTACTAATAATACAACAGAAAAACGATTAGTTGATGCAATATCTGATGGTTTAAGACAGAGTATGGAAAAGTATTCTGAATTGGTTTTAATGGGGCAGGACATTGCAGAATATGGTGGTGTTTTTAAAATTACAGATGGATTTGTAGAACAATTTGGAAAGGGAAGAGTTAGAAATACTCCTTTGTGTGAGTCTGCAATATTGGGTGCAGGGCTAGGATTGGCTATTAATGGTCAAAAAGCAATGGTAGAGATGCAGTTTGCTGATTTTGTAAGTGAGGGAATGACTCAGATATGTAATAACTTAGCTAAAATACATTACAGATGGGGGCAAAATGCAGATGTGGTAGTTCGTATGCCAACAGGAGGAAATGTTGCTGCGGGTCCTTTTCATTCACAAAGTAATGAAAGTTGGTTTACTCAAGTTCCTGGATTAAAAGTGGTTTACCCTGCATTTCCAGTGGATGCCAAAGGTCTTTTAACCGCCAGTATAGAAGACCCTAATCCTGTAATGTTTTTTGAGCATAAAGCTTTGTATAGAAGTTTTACAGAAGAAGTGCCTGATGATTATTATACTTTAGAACTAGGTAAATCAAAATTATTAGAAGAAGGTAACGATATAACTATAATTACCTATGGTATGGGAGTGCATTGGGCTATTGATGCTCTTAAAAACAACCCTGAAATTTCTGCAGATTTAATTGATTTAAGAACTTTAGTTCCATTAGATACTGAAGCTATATTTAATTCTGTTAAAAAAACTAACCGTGTAATTATTCTTCATGAAGCAACAATGTTTAATGGTTTAGGAGGAGAGTTAAGTGCTTTAATTTCTGAAAATTGTTTTGAATATTTAGACGCTCCTATCAAGAGGGTAGCAAGTTTAGATTCTCCAGTTCCTTTTGTTGGTCAACTGGAAGAACAGTTTATGCCTAAACATAGATTTCAGGAAGAATTAATAGAACTAGTAAACTTTTAACTTAAAGAGGCTAAAACATCATCCTTAGAAAAAGTGTTTGGATAAAATGAAAGTATTTTATCCAATACTTCATCCACCATTGTATCGGGACATGAAGCTCCGCTTGTTAAAATTATTTTAGCTGGATTTTGTTTTGGTAAATAATCAGTAGAAGTAAGGCGTTTATCGTTATGAAAATCATAATGATTAATAGTGTTCTTATCTTCTATTTCAGTAGCTGAATTAATAAAGTATGTAGGCAGTATTTCTTCACATAATTCAACAATGTGAGAAGTGTTAGAGCTGTTGTACCCACCAATAACAATTGCCATATCAGCTTGTTCTTTCAATAAACCTATTGTGGCTTGTTGATTGTCGTTTGTTGCATAACAAAGTGTATCTCTAGTATCTGCAAAATGTTCTTTTATCGATGCTTCACCATACTTTTTGATCATAGTTTGCTTTAGGTAATCAGCTATCTCTTGTGTTTCAGTAGCCAGCATGGTGGTTTGATTTACAACACCAATTTTTTGTAAATCTTTAGTGATATCAAAACCTTCAGAATATCTTCCGTTAAAAATAGATTTAAAATCTTCTTCTGTTTTCTCACCTAAAATAATCTGTTCAAGCAACTTAGTTTCATTAATATCTTTTATTACTAATGAGCGAGCGTTTTCATCACTATGAGAAAATGTAGCTCTAGTTTCTTCATGGTTGTGTTTTCCATGAATAATAATAGTGTGGTCAGTATCTCCTAGTTTTTTAGATTGTTTCCAAACACGCTCAACAAAAGGGCAAGTCGTATTATATTTTTGAATTTCAATACCAATATTTGTCAGTCTATTTTCAATATCTATAGTAGTTCCAAATGCAGGAATAATAACAATATCCTCTTTGGTTAGTTTGTCCCAGTCAATGAATTGGTTTCCTTCGGTATCCATAATAAACCGGATACCCTTTTCTTCCAAATCTTTATTTACTAAAGGATTGTGTATCATTTGACTTAACAAGTAAATGTTTTTGTTTGGGTTTTCTTCAACAGCTTTGTATGCTATTTCTATGGCATTTTCTACACCATAGCAAAAACCAAAATGACGTGCAATTAAAAATTGTACGCTTCCAAAATCTAAAATAGTAGGTGAGAAGTCCTTTTTTCTTGGGTCTGTTTCCTTTCTAAGGTTTTTTATTGTTGAGATAAAAGAACTTCTGTAGTATGTTGGTATGTCAAATTTTTTCATAAAATCTACCACAAATTTATGCTTTGCTTTTTGATAATATATTATCGTTTAACATTTTTTATTAATAAAGTAATATATAACTCCCTAGCCCTTACCGTATCAAGCACGGCACAAGCTATTTCTAGGAGGGAATTTCCCCTCTAAGAAGAGGGGATTAAGGACTGTGTTTGAAATATCTCATTTTTTAGTATTAAAAAGCTGATATACTTTGCTTTGTAATGAAATAAACCTACTTTTGTCGCTCTTAAAAAATTAAGAAACTACATATTCAGCATGTAGCTAACAAACAAGCTCTCGTTAATAGCTGACTTAGAACGAGATACAAATATTAAAAAATGGCAGAGAAAAAAGAAGACGCTGCAGCAAAAAAAACTCCAGCGAAAAAAGCCACTACAAAGAAAGCTGCACCTAAAGCAGCGGCAAAAAAAGAAGCTACTCCTAAAAAGGAAACAGCTGAAAAAACCACTACTAAATCAGTAGCAAAAAAAGCACCAGCTAAGAAAGCAGCTCCTAAAAAAGAAACAGCAAAAAAAGCTGAGCCAGTTGCAGAAAAAGTAGAAGAAACTCCAAAAGCTAAAGCTCCAGTAAAAAAAGCAGCTCCTAAAAAGAAAGGTGAAATTAAGCCTTTAGCTGATTTTGATTGGGATAGAATTGGAAAGTATGAAGATTCTTACTCTACTTCAGAAAAAGAAGAAATGGCTAAAGTTTATGATGAAACTTTAAAGTCTATTGCTCCTCAAGAAGTATTAGAAGGTACCGTAGTTACAAAAACAAGCAGAGATGTTGTTATTAATATCGGGTATAAATCAGAAGCAGTTATTACTATTTCTGAATTTAGATATAACCCAGATTTAAAAGCAGGAGATAAAGTTGAAGTTTTTGTTGTAACACAAGAAGATAAAAACGGACAGTTAATCTTATCTCACAGTAAAGCAAGAGCTTTAAAAGCTTGGGATAAAGTAAATGAAGTTTTAGAAACTCAAGAAATTGTTAAAGGTTACGTTAAGTGTAGAACTAAAGGTGGTTTAATTGTAGATGTATTCGGAATTGAAGCATTCTTACCTGGTTCTCAAATTGATGTGAAGCCAATTAGAGATTACGATGTTTACGTTGATAAAACAATGGAATTCAAAGTAGTTAAGATTAACAAAGAGTTTAAAAATATAGTTGTATCGCACAAAGCATTAATTGAAGCTGAGTTAGAACAACAAAAAGCACAAATCATTTCTAAACTAGAAATCGGACAAGTATTAGAAGGAACTGTTAAAAACATTACTTCTTACGGTGTGTTTATCGATTTAGGTGGTGTAGATGGTTTAGTTCACATTACAGACTTATCATGGGGTAGAATTAATCACCCAGAAGAATTCTTAGAATTAGATCAAAAATTAAATGTTGTAATCTTAGACTTTGATGATGATAAGAAACGTATTGCACTTGGTGTAAAACAATTACAAGATCATCCTTGGGATAAATTAGACGACAAATTAGCTATTGGCGATAAAGTTAAAGGTAAAGTTGTTGTTGTTGCTGATTACGGTGCATTTATCGAAATTATTCCTGGTGTTGAAGGTTTAGTTCACGTATCTGAAATTACTTGGAGTAACCACTTAAAACCAGCTCAAGAATTCTTTAAAGTTGGTGAAGAGATAGAAGCTCAAATTTTAACATTAGATAGAGAAGAAAGAAAAATGAGTTTAGGTGTTAAGCAATTAACTCCAGACCCATGGGAAGATGTTGAAACTAAATATGCTATTGATTCTAAACACAAAGGACAAGTAACTAACATTTCTGATTTTGGAGTATTTGTAGCTTTAGAAACTGGTGTTGATGGATTAATCCATATCTCTGATTTATCTTGGTCTAAGAAAGTTAACCATCCATCAGAAATCACTAAAGTTGGTGATGAGATAGAGGTTGTTATCTTAGAAATTGATAGAGAAAACAGAAGATTAAGTTTAGGACATAAGCAATTAGAAGAAAATCCTTGGGATGTATTCGAATCAGTATTTACTGAAGGTTCTGTTCATGAAGGAACAGTTTCTGAAATTACAGCTAAAGGTTTAGCAATTGCTACTTTACAGTATGGTGTTGAAGGTATTATCAACAAGAAAAATGCTGAAAAAGAAGATGGTTCTACACTTAAGTTAGAAGACAAGGTTAACTTTAAAGTATTAGAGTTTAACAAAAACGCTAAGAAAATAGTATTATCTCATACTCAAACATTTAAAGAAGTAGAGGAAGATGCTAAAGCACCACGTAAAGCGAAAGCGAAAAGCGGTGGTAATAGCGCAGCAGTTAAAAAAGTAAACGATAACGTTGAAAAATCTACTTTAGGTGATTTAGATGCTTTATCATCTTTAAAAGCTGACCTTGAAAAAGGAGAGAAGAAGTAAACCAATCTTAGTTTAAAGTAATTTAAACGCTAGAGTGGTTTATGCCCAAACAATTGGGCATCTATTCAAATAAATTAAAAATCCCCTACAGCAATGTGGGGGATTTTTTTATACTTTTAGATTGTGAAAAAAGAATTTATCATATTAGTTGGACTAATAGTTTTTATAATATTATATATTTCTTATTCTAATTATAAGAAAACTGAAATTTATGAAGATTATGGAAAAAAGTGGAGAGATGGGCTATCCTGTAGCTATTTCAAAGCTTGAAGAATACTGTAGGAATAAATGATGTGGTATAAATTTTTAATAGGAATAATTATTGTTACAGGTTTTGGTGAAAACTTGTACTCTCAAGAAACTATACCTAGAAAAAATTCATTATCTATAGAGGTTCTTGGGAGATCTGAATCGTTTTTTGCTCTTAATTATGAACGTTGTTTTTTTTCTTCAGAAAACAAACTTGTTAGGTGGAATTTTCTGACGGGGTATGGATTTCTTCGTGCACGTCATGATACTTCATATCATCATAGTATTCCAGTAGAATTAAATACTATAATAGGGAGAGAAATACATTTTGCTGAGATTGGGATTGGATTTGTACCTACATTTAATAATAGCAGCTTAACTTCTATAGGTATTGCAGCATCTGAAAAATCAAATTACTACTATCATTATACTTTTAGGTTTGGTTATAGGATTGTCGCTGAGGGGAATATCTTTGGGACAATTTCTGTAATTCCAACTCTTAGGCCTGTGATTCCAGGCGGTACAGAATTATTTTATACAACTTCTTTTGGTTTTTCTTTGGGCTATTCATGGTAGTATCCCCCGCCTCCGCACCTTCAAGTATTTACTTGAAGGTTTTTTACAGCTCCCACGCACCTTCAAGTATTTACTTGAAGTTTTTTTTTACAGCCCCCTGCAGAAATGTGGGGGATTTTTTGTTATTTTTAGGTTGAAATGAAAAATACAAACCCTATTTTTGAAGGTATGCCTAAAAGATTTTTTAATTATCTTGATAAAAAGAATTTAAAAAGGTATCAAATTGCTTTAGTTACACTTTCTTTATTTTTTTTCGGCTGTAATGAATGTGAAAAAAGGTTAAAACAATTAGATATGCCAAAAAAATTGGATGAACAATGTGGTGAATTTCATGTATATCGAAACTCTAATATTCTTCAAACAATTAAGGAGGAGACGAAGATAAAATTTAAAGATTATGGCTCAGATTATGGTGATTTAAATCTTGCTGAATACATCCACAGAGACGGATTCGATAGCTTATCATATACTTATAATAGCTTTGGACTTTCTATAGAGTATTTTAGGCTTGCTTCTTGCCGTGATTTCATACCAGTTATTGAAGAGAACGGTGAAGAAATATCACTAAAATGTGTTACTATTAGCCTTGGAGAATATAATTGTAGAGAAGGAGAAATTGTCTTTGAAACTTATGCAGAAGGATGTAAGAATGTTATCAGACACTACGTTAGTATTGATTATGAAAGAATACAAGGAAAAGATATTAAATTTAAACCATATAAAAATATTGAGTTTAAATTGAGAATGGACTCATCAATAGTAGAGTTACATAATCAAGCAGATTCTTTAGAAATATAGAAGTATAGCAACCTTCGCCCTCCGCACCTTCAAGTATTTACTTGAAGGTTTTTTACAGCCTAGTTGAACTAGGCATAGCTTTGCAAAAGCTAAAAGCTATAAATCTTAAACAACCCATCTTCATCTACATAATTCCTAGCACTACTATAAACATAGTCTTCCGCTTTATCAACAACACCATTTTTTACAGGATTATTATGTATATAATCTACTTTCTGCTCAATAACATCATTAGAGTACAGCTCAATCGGATGATTATCATTCCTCCATAATTGATGGTTTTGACCTTTTACTTTTCCCGCTTTTTGTAATAATGGTAATAACCACTCTCTTCGGCTTTCTGGTTCGTTTTCTATACTAAAAACAATCCTCTTACTAGTATGCCTTTTAAAATCTCTAATTATAGCTGATAATTGATAGCCTTGTTTTGCTTTTACAATTAAATGAATATGATTACTCATTAATACCCAACTATATATTTCTAGCCCTTTTTCTTTTTGGCAATATTGTAAACTATCAACTACAATATCTTTATAACGCTTTCTAGTAAAAATATCTACCCAACCTATTGTTGCAAAAGTTAAATAGTACAATGCTGTTTCATCTTTAATACGATAACTTGTTGTTCCTTTACTCATTTTGCTAAGTTAAGTCTTTCAGACTTATGCAGCTACAAGCTGCTGTTAAAAATCCTTCAAGTAAATACTTGAAGGTGCGGAGAACCAGTTTTTCTGGATTCCCGCCTTCGCGGGAAATAAAATGAGAGTGTACTATTTTTTAAAAAATCTCATTAACTTAATCTCACATTCATAAATTATACTAAATTTGTGCTTTAATGAGCAAAAGCGATCGAATATTATTAGATTCCAAACAGTTTGATCTTACCATTAAAAGACTTTCCCATCAACTTATTGAGAATTACAACGATTTTACTGATACTATAATTATTGGTTTACAACCTCGTGGTATATTTTTAGCCAACAGAATTCAACAAGAGTTAAAAGCAATAAATAGCAATTATGATGTGCAAACAGGTGCATTAGATGTTACTTTTTATCGTGATGATTACAGAAGGCAAGGAGATCCATTAGTTCCTAGCGAAACTGAAATGAATTTTGAGATAGAAAATAAAAAAGTGATTTTGGTAGATGATGTATTGTTTACTGGAAGAACCATTCGTTCGGGCTTAGATGCCATGTTGTCTTTCGGAAGACCAAGCAAAGTAGAGTTAATGGTTTTAATTAACAGAAGGTACGAAAGACATTTGCCCATACAAGCAAACTACATCGGTAAAAATGTTCATTCTGTGGTTTCAGAACGCGTAAAAGTAAACTGGAAGGAAACAGAAGGAGAGGATAAAGTAATTTTATATACGCCAGAAAATGAGTAAATTAAGTGTGGAGCATTTATTAGGAATTAAAAATCTTCAAGCCGAAGACATTGATTTAATTTTTAAAACTGCCGACCATTTTAAACAGGTTATTAATCGACCAATTAAAAAAGTTCCTTCATTACGAGACATTACCATTGCCAACTTATTTTTTGAAAACTCTACCCGTACTAAATTATCATTTGAATTAGCCGAAAAAAGACTTTCTGCTGATATTGTAAATTTCTCATCTTCTAACTCATCTGTTAAAAAAGGAGAAACCTTAATAGATACCGTAAATAACATTTTATCAATGAAAGTTGATATGGTGGTAATGCGCCATCCCAACCCTGGAGCTGCAGATTTTTTATCTAAGCATGTAGATGCAAAAATAGTTAATGCAGGTGATGGAGCTCACGAGCACCCAACTCAAGCCTTATTAGATTCTTTCTCTATACGAGAAGAGTATGGAGATTTGAAAGGCAAGAACATTGTAATTGTGGGAGATATTTTACATTCAAGAGTTGCTCTATCTAATATCTTCTGCTTACAAAAAATGGGGGCAAACGTAAAAGTTTGTGGTCCGTTAACACTAATACCAAAATACATTACATCATTAGGTGTAGAAGTAATTACTAATTTAAGAGAAGCTTTAAACTGGTGTGATGTAGCAATGATGTTACGTATTCAATTAGAGCGACAAGACATGAAGTTTTTCCCATCATTAAGAGAGTACTCAATGATGTATGGTTTAGATAAGAAGCTATTAGACAGCTTAGATAAAGAAATTACTATTATGCATCCAGGTCCAATTAATAGAGGAGTAGAGATAACTTCTGATGTGGCAGATAGCAAACAATCAATAATATTAAATCAGGTAGAAAACGGTGTGGCTATCAGAATGGCTGTATTGTATTTGTTAGCTGGTAAAAAAGAATAATTATTAGTGTATTGTGTTTTGTTAATGGTGTATAGTTACATC
>CBDUPT010000014.1:0-17895 GCA_965369165.1 uncultured Flavobacteriales bacterium
CAAACAAGGTAAATATGTGCAGGCTAAAGAATGGTTAGAAAAAGCTGTAAATGGCGGAGGAGATAAAAACGCAGTAATTTTAGAGCATTTGGGTGATACCTATGCTAAATTAAAAGATATGACTAAAGCATTAGAATTTTGGAATAAAGCGAAAGCTATTGCAAATGGAGATGCATCTGAATTTTTAGATAAAAAAATAGCCGATAAAAAGCTGTATGAGTAAATTGAAGTTGGGATATTGGGTTACAGCTTTTGTTGTAATTATCTTTTTTGTTGGCTGTAAAGTGCAAGAAAAAGAGAATGTAAAAATTAAAGTTAAGCCGCGTTCAACCAAATTTTTGGTTAACAAACTTTTAGAAAACGAATTTGAATTTTCTACTATTTCTGCTAAAGCTTCCGTTTCAATAATAGACTCTAACAATAAAAAAACTTCCTTTAAGACACATTTGCGAATTAAAAAAGATAGTGTTATTTGGATGTCTATAACTCCGTTATTGGGAATTGAATTTGCCAGAGTAATAATTACTCAAGATTCTGTAAAGCTAATCAACCGTAATAAAGCTGAATTCTTTTTGGGTGATTTTAATTACATTAATAAATTATTTGGAGCGGATTTAGATTATCAAATGTTAGAAGCTCTACTTATTGGCAATAGTTTAGATTTTGAAATGAATGACAAAATCAGAACATCGGTTGACAGAAAAAAGGATATGTATTATATGAGTACAGAAAAGAAAAGAGCAATTAGAAAAGAGTTAAAAAAAGATAAGGATAAAATTAAAGAGCAATCTCAAACCTTATGGCTAGATCCAATGACTTTTAGAATAAATGAACTCCTACTTTCTTCTCCTCACACACAAAAAACAGTGCGAGGAACTTACACCAACTATAAACAATTAGACGAACAATGGTTGCCTTATACTATGAAGTTTGCACTTTCTTCAAAATCAACTGTTAATATCGAAACCGACTACAGCAAATTTACAACCGGCAAATCATTATCTTTCCCTTTTAAAATACCAGAAAAGTATGTGCAAATACAGCACTAAAATATTTTCTTTCTTATGCCTTGCAGTTATTCTACTTTCTGCAACAACTAGTTATGCCCAAAACAAAAACGATTTAGAAAAAAAGAAAAAAGCTTTACAAAAGGAGATTAATTACACGAATAAACTTTTAAAAGAAACTCGTAAAAACAAAGACCATACTTTAGATGAGCTTTTAAGTTTAAAAAGTAAAATCAACGCACGTACTGATTTAATTGCAGCAATGAATTCAGAGATGCGATTAATAAATCAAGAGATTACTCAAAGTGCAACAGATATTAAAACATTAGAGGATGAATTAGTAAGGCTAAGAAGTGAATATGCAAAAATAATTTACTACGCTTTTAAGCATCGTAGTACTTATGATAAAATGATGTTTGTATTTGCATCTAAAGATATTAACCAGGCTTATAAACGTTTAAAATACATACAACAATATACTGAATACAGAAAAGGACAAGCCCAAGAAATAATAACAACCCAAACTGATTTAAAAACAAAAATAGCTCAATTAGAAAGCATTAAACAAGAAAAAACAGTCTTAGTTTCGCTTGAAGAACAAGAAACTCAAAAACTTGCAGTAGAAAAATCTGAACAAGAAAATATAGTTCAAAAACTACAAGGTAAAGAGCAAGAATTAAAAGATAAACTAAAGAAAAAAGAAGCTGCTGCACGTAAATTACAAAAAGCGATACAACGAATTATTGAAGAAGAAATTAGAAAAGCTAGAGAAGCAGCCAAGAAAGCCGGAACAACTTCTAAAGGCTTTCCAATGACACCTGAAGCTATTAAGTTATCCAACTCATTTGCTTCTAATAAAGGAAAATTGCCTTGGCCTGTTTTACAAGGAGTAATTACTGCTCGTTTTGGAAAACACCCACACCCAGTATTAAGAGAGATAACTATAAACAATAATGGGATAGATATTAGCACAACAAAAGGTTCTGAAGCAAGAGCTTTATTCGGTGGTGAAGTTAGTTCTGTAGCTATTATTCCCGGTGAAGGAAAAGTTGTAATGGTAAGACATGGAGAGTTCTTGAGTGTTTACTCTTACATGAGTGATGTGTATGTAAAGAAAGGCGATAAAATTACTACCAAACAAGAGCTTGGTTTATTAGTTAATGATGCTGGAAAAAACAAAACGAAAATTCATTTAGAAATTTGGAAAGGAATGACCAAACTAAACCCAGAATATTGGATTTTTAGAAAGTAAAATGAAATTAACTACTCCGGTAAATATCCCTAAAAGTAATTTTAAACTTCAACACCAAAACACAATAACATTAATTGGTTCATGCTTTTCTCAGCACATCGGTAATAAATTAGCCCATCATAAATTTAAAACAAACCCTAATAGCTTTGGAACTGTTTTTAACCCTATTTCTATTGCCAACAATTTACATCGATTAATTAAACAAGAACTATACACCGAAACTGATTTTTACAATTATGAGAACAAAAAAATAGTCAATTTTAACAACCAGTTTTCAAGTTTTGATATTAATACAAGTACTGCTTTAGCCGAGCAAAACAACGAATTAACACAAGACGTTAATCACTTTAAAATAACTAATTCTTTAATTATAACTTTTGGCACTGCCTGGATTTATCAGTTAAATGAAACACAACAAACTGTTGCCAATTGCCACAAAATACCCAATACAAATTTTACTAAACGCTTGCTAAGTATTGAGGAGGTTATTAAGACTTATCAACCCATTTTAGAGCAACTTAAACACCTCAACATTATATTTACAGTTAGCCCAGTAAGACACAGCAAAGATGGCTTGCACGAAAACAATTTAAGTAAAAGCACTTTACATTTAGCCGTTAATCAGCTAACCAAGCAATTTAAAAATTGCAATTACTTCCCTGCTTACGAAATTGTAATTGATGAATTACGCGACTACCGTTTTTATAAAGATGACCTAGTACATCCCACCGATTTATCCGTTAATTATGTTTGGAAAAAATTTAGTGAGTGTTACTTTACAGAGGAAACTCAAAACTTAAATACAGAAATTAATAAAATACAAACGGCATTAAACCACAAGCCTTTTAACCCAGAAAGTGACGATTATAAAAAGTTTGTAGCAAATATCCATGAACAAATAAATAAGTTAAAGGCAAAAAATAAATTTTTAAACTTTTAAAAAATTAACTTTAGCGTATACAATATAATAACTTGAATGAAATTTATTCCCTTTTTTATACTCCTAATTAGTACCTCTCTCTTTTCTCAAACTGAAAAAAGTTGGGAAAAGGATATTCATGATAGAACAACCAATTTTTTTGAAACAAAAAAAATGTTTGAAGAATATTGGAAAGATAAAGAAATAAGTAAAGGCCAAGGTTATACGCCTTTTATGAGAATGGCCAACTGGATAGAGGCCAGAATTTCCCCTAATGGTGATGTAAGTACGGCTTCTCCTCTCAAAGTTTATAATGAGTATCGAAAGTACCTATCCTTAAACAAAAGTTCTTCTAATGCATGTCAAGGAAACTGGACAAGTGTTGGTCCTACTATGCTCAAGGAAATATCAACCTGGGACGAAGATAATATTGGTAGAATTAATTGTGTCGGTATCGATCCTAATAATTCCTCAACCTTTCATGTCGGTTCACCTGCAGGAGGTTTATGGAGTACAAATGATGGTGGTATATCATATAATAACAATACTGATCAATTAGATTATTTTGGGTTTTCATCCATTTCTGTTGACCCTTCTAATTCAAACATCATATATGCAGGAACTGGAGATAAAGATAGTTATGATATGCCCACACTCGGTTTAATCAAATCAATAGATGGTGGAACTAGCTGGCAACATATTCCGTCTTTTCCAAATTTAATGATAACTAAAATTTTGATTAATCCCTTTAATCCCCAATCTTTAACAGTTTCAACTTATAGTGGATTATTTAAATCGTATGATGGGGGAAATAGTTGGATGCCGACTTTCACAACTGAACGCTTTTTAGATTTAGAATATAAGCCTGGAGATACAACTACAGTTTATGCTACTTCAGATACTGATTTATATAAATCAACTGATGGTGGTTTAATATTTAATTCAATACCTGGAACGGGAGTTAATTATGCCTCAATTTCTGACGCCTTAATAGCGGTTTCTAATTCTGACCCAAACTTTGTTGCCGTAGCAACAATAAATAATTCAGATGACATCATGGTATACACCTCTAACAACCAAGGTATTACTTTTACATCAAACGGAATGGCCCCCATTAGTTCAGGGCAAGGTTGGTACAACTTTGGTTTTGATGTTTCCCCATTAAATAAATCTGAAATAATTGTTGGAGCCGTTTGGGCAGAGATTTCTTTAGATGGAGGAGCTACTTTTAATCCAATATCTTCAGGTATACATGCAGATATACATGAAATCAAATATAGTCCTGATGGGTCTTTGCTATACGTCTGTACAGATGGCGGCATTTATAGAGGAAGTAATTCCTCTACTTTAAACCCTCTTAATGGAAATATGGATATTTCTCAAATTTACAGTTTAGGAGTATCTAAATCCTCTGGAGGAAAAGTTGTAATTGGGATGCAAGATAATGGATCTCAATTTGTCACATCACCAACACAATCTTGGGACAGATTTGGTGGAGCTGATGGTATGGAGTGTTTTTTTAACCCTACTAATGATAATATCATATACTTTGAATCACAAAATGGCTTCCTGAAAAAAAGTACAAATAATGGTGCCTCATATACTACAATTTTATCAGGGATAACAGGTAGTGCATTTTGGGAGAACCCTTGGTGCTTGGATGAAAACTCCCCATGGACTTTGTTTACATCGCGATATAACAATTTTTTTAAATCAACTAACTCTGGCACAAATTGGTCATTACATTCCACCTTCCCTTCTTCAGGGCAATGTCGAGAGTTTGAGTTAGCTCCAAATAATTCATCAATTATATATGCGCTCTTATCTTCGCCAGGAATGATGGTCAAAAGTAATGATGGGGGCGCAACTTGGACAAACTTGCCAGTTACTTATATTTCAATCCCAAGGTATATCGCTATTAATCCAACCGACTCTAATGATGTAATTATTTGTTTAGGGAATAATGTTGATCCTGTAAGGAGGTCCTTAGATGGAGGTCAAACATGGACAAACTTAAGTGCTGGATTACCAAATGTATCTATCAACACTGCTGTTTTCGACACAGATCCAACTAAAGGATTTTATGTTGGGACCGATGCAGGAGTATATTACTATCAACAATTATCAGGTAGTTATATATCCTACAATAATGGCTTGCCATTAATCCCAGTAAATGAAATTGAGATTGATACTATAAGTAAAGAGCTATATGCAGCAACCTATGGCAGGGGATTATGGAAAACCGATTTATTTGATGCTAATGCTTCATGTCCACCAATTGCAAAATTTACTATTGATACTCCTGCTTGTAATTCTTTACAAGTTACTTTTACAAACTCTTCTTTTTTAAACCCAACATCATATAATTGGAGTTTTCCTGGAGGTTCTCCAAGCACATCAACTTTAGCTAACCCTACTATTACATTCTCATCAACAGGAACCTATACCGCAACATTAGTTGCAATTAACTCTCATGGTACAGATACCTCATATCAAACATTTACTCTTGGGGGAGTAACAACATTCCCTGTTTCAGAAGGGTTTGGTAGCTCAACATTTCCCCCTGGTGATTGGACACTAGACAAAAATAGTGTTGATACTTATAACTGGGAAAGAATGCAAAATTATGGTGGATTTGGGTTATCAACTTCATGTATGTTTTTCCCTAACTGGACTTACAATACTGCTGGGGCTCACCACCATTTTATAACTCCAAAATTAAACACTTCTAACCTTAATAATTTAGTATTAAGCTTTGATGTTGCTCATCATCAATTTGGTTCATTAGAAGATTCTTTATTAGTTTCGGTCTCTAATGATTGTGGTGTTAACTGGACTCAAGTCTATAGTAAAGGAAGTTCTCAATTAGAAACAGCAGCAACAACTGGTTCTCACATTTTTTTACCGGCAAGCACTGAATGGAGAAAAGATTCAATTAACCTCAACTATTTTGTACCAACTTTACTGATTAGGTTTACAAATGTTGGGGCTTATGGTGAAAGGATTTATATAGATAATATTAACCTAAATGGAGCCCCCATCTCAACTTTAATTGAAGAAAACCAAGAGAATTTATTATTTGATATTTACCCTAACCCATCTAATAGCTTAATAAATATTAAAATTGAAGATAGAAACCATCCTTTCTTTATATTTAATATGATTGGGGAAACTTTAATGATGAAAAATGAAGTTCCTGAACAAGTAAATTTAAGCCATTTATCTTCTGGAGTATATCTTGTTAAAATTGGTTCAACAACTAAAAAAATATTTTTAAAATAGCATTAGATATTTTTAAGTGTTAATTCATTCTGCTTTTGAACTATTAGTTGATCATTAACTTTATGATACTCCGCCAAATACTCTTGCTCAGTTTGCCCTGGTGTTGGAACCAAAATGGCATTTTTACCTAAAACTGTTAAATCCATAATACTACTATAGCCCGATCGGCAAACAACTAACTTACTTTTTAAAATATATTGATGTAGTTCTTTTGTGTTAAGATGGTTGAAGAATTTGGTTTGAAGCTGGATGTTGGAAGACCGAAGTTTTTGGTTAACTAAACTTCCGTCTTCCGTCTTCTTACATCCAACTTCTGGCAAGCCCCTTACAACAACAGCTTTTAAATTATTCTGTGTAATTTGTTCAAAAATTAATTGCTCAAAAATAGTTCGTTGGGGTTCTGGTCCTGAGATAATAGCACAGATGTCGAATTCAAAAATTTGTTTGCTTCTTGATACTTCGACAGGCTCAGCATGACAAGAAGTTGGGAGTTTTGTTTGTGAAAATCGAGAAAGTACACCAATAAATTTATGCGGATGATTAAATGGTTTTAAATGAGACAAATCTCCAGATAAATTGTTTTCTCCTTCATAATCTGGTATCCAAACTTCATTAAAACTAGCAAGTAATTTTTCTATTTTTTGGTGTAATATTTTCTCTCCAGCAGGAGCTTTTGGGTATAACTGATGTGAAATAATTATAGATTCTACTTTATCAGAATACAAACCATAACGGTTATCTGAAACAATCATATCAATTTTATGATTCTTTAAAAAAGTATCAATAAACTGTTTCTCTTTTTTAATAAAGTTGTAAAATTTTACGCTCTCATAAAACAACTTTAAAGCACTTCCCTTTTCACCATAATCAATCTCATACCCAGGAATTACAACTGTTTTTAAAGCAGGAAATTCTTGTTTTAAAAAAGCCAATGGGTTTTTGTCAGCACCAATAATTACCTGATGACCTTCTTCTAAAAACTGATTTATCAATGGTACACAGCGAGTTGCGTGTCCTAATCCCCAATCTAAAGGACAAATTAATATGGTTTTTTGCCTACTCAGCTTTAGTTCTTTTATGCTTCCATCTACGATGAGTCCACAACCAATATTGTGGCTCTTTTCTAATATCTTCTTCTAAAAACTGATTAGCTGTTTTTATAATTTCTCCAAATTCCATCGTATTAGGAGCATCGGTAACTAATCTAGATGTCGCTTCATAAACTCCACGCTTAACTTTATTAATTACGCAATAAACAACTGGAACATTAAACTCTTTCGCATATTTTTCTGCTCCATAAAACATAGCTGTATCTTGATTTAAAAACTCTGTCCAATAAGCAGATTTTACTTTATGAGGACTTTGATCAATTGCAAAAATAACCCCTTTTGGATTCCCGTAATCTTCAGACATAAATTTCTTTACTTGTTTCATCGGAGCTAAAATCAATCCAAAACGCTCACGAGATTTTTTCATTTTTTCATTAAAAAACTTATTGCTTAAAGGTTTATAAATACCAACTATTGTATGATCTAACTGCATACCTATTCCTAAAGCCAATATTTCCCAATTATTATAATGTCCTCCAACAAAAACAATGTCTTTCCCTTTCTTGTATAATTCACCTATTACCCCTTCTCTATCTATTTTAAATCTCTTATTAATTTGTTTCTCAGAAATAGTAAAGCCTTTTAGGCCTTCTAAAATTAAGTCGCAAAAATGTTTATAAAACTCTTTAGCTATTTTTTTATGCTCTTTTTCTGTTTTCTCTGGAAAGGAATTTTTGATATTCATTAAAACAATTTTTTTACGATACCCTACAACATGGTACATCATAAAAAAAGCAAAATCGGATAAACAATAGAGCAAGTAAAAAGGCAAATAGGAAATTGGTAAAATCACCAAATAATATAAAATTCTGCTGCCCATTAAAACGAGTTAAGTTTAAAAATTAGATAAAGTTAGGTAAATTTGAAAAATGACTCACTAAAACTAAAAAATATGCTTAAAAAGATAGGGTTAGTTATATTAGCAATTGTTGTTATTCTTCAATTTTTTGGAATAGATAAAGAAAATCCACCTATAGTTGCTGAAAAAGATTTTATTATTCGAACAACTCCTCCTGAGACAATTAAAACTATACTAAAAAATGCTTGTTACGATTGTCATTCGAATGAAACAAAATATCCATGGTACAGTGGCATAACGCCAATAGACTGGTGGCTAAAAGATCATATAGATGAGGGTAGGGAAGAATTAAATTTTTCAGAGTGGGCAGACTATTCAGTTAAAAAACAAATTCATAAAATGGAAGAGTGTTGGGAAATGATTGAAGAAGATGAAATGCCTTTATCAAGCTACACTATTACTCATCGAGAAGCTGACTTATCTGAAGATCAAAAGAAGTTACTAATTGAATGGTTTAAAGATTTAGAAAAATCTTTAGCTGAACCCAATTTAGAAGATAGTGAACTAAATAATGGTGAAAAATGGCAAATTAATAATGAAGTAACTGTTTTAGTTAATCAAATTGTAAGTCTTTTAAAAGAAAATAGAAACGAAACTGACTTAACAAAAATAAATGCCCTTGGTGGTGAAATTGAAAATAAATTAAACCAAATAGGCGAAGTTTTTAATGCTGAAAGAAATGTCTTAGACCAATTAAATACTATCTATGGTGAAGTTTTTTTAAGTGGCCCGAATCTTAAGTCAATTGATAATCTTGAGGATGCAAAAAATTTAATGCTTTCTATTGAACAAAACTTGAATACCTACCCTAACTATTTTGAAACCAAAAAAGTTCTTGAATTAAATGGTGAACAAAAGTGGGAAGCTAATCCCGAAACCAATGAGGGAATAAATAAAATGATGACCATTGTTTCTGAAGATGTTGAAGAAGGAAGAGTTTCTTATTATGCAGCAATGGGAGAACGTTTAAATATAGAGTTAAAAACTATTTTTTCATCTTGTACTATGAAAGGTGAAGAGCATGAGCAACTTCATATTTATTTAATGCCATTAGTTGACTTATGTGAAAAGTTAGAAGCTGTAGAAAACGAAGATGATGCTTTAGTTTTACAAAAAGATATTATAAAAAGATTAAATTTATACGCTCAATACTTCAAGTAAAATGGCAACTCCAAATTATAACATAACCAAATTAGAACATATGTCAGATGTTCTAAAGGCTGTATCTCATCCTTTAAGAATTGCCATCATTGATTTGTTATTGCAAGCTGAAGAACTAACCGTTACAGAGATTCACAATAAACTTAACATCCCTCAACCAGAAGCATCTCGACAATTAGCTATCCTCAAAAATGCTAATCTAATCGAATGCCGAAAAGAAGCAAATACTAGATTTTATTATTTAGTTGATAAATCTATTTCTAAACTATTAAATTGTGTCGAAAACTGCACTGTTTAAAATTTAATTTATTTTCATTCTAAATACTTATATTCGTATATTTGAATATAGATATAACTATTATGAAAAAAATAACCCCATACCTAATCATTGTTGCAGTCATATTATTGATTCAATTTAGTTTGTCCTTTTTTGAAAAAGGAACATACGAAGTATATGCCTTTCACACAGAAAAGGAAGTTAGCATGTATAACAAAATGGCTGCTGCACTGCCTACTGGCTTTAATTCAATATTTGCTGGGTCTGGCGAATGCAATTTATGTCATGGTACTGCAGGTGCAGGTCCAAACACGACTGCAAATCAAGATGCCAATGGTAATGATGTGTCGCCAGTAGCAGATTGGAAAGCAACAATGATGGCTAATTCAGCAAAAGATCCTTTTTGGAGAGCAAAAGTTAGTCATGAGGTTTTAGTAAACCCATCTTTACAACAAGAAATAGAAAGCACATGTATTCAGTGTCATGCACCAAATGGTTTTTTTGATGCTATTCATAATGGTCAACCTCATTATTCTATAGCTGAAATGGAACAAGACCCTCTTGCATTAGATGGTGTTAGTTGTACCAGTTGTCATTCTATGCTCCCTGATGGATTAGGAGATGTATTTTCTGCAGGAATGTCCTATGACACAACAAAAACAATTTATGGGCCTTATTCTGCTCCATTTACAAATCCTATGGTAAATACGATTGGCTTTACTCCAGCACAAGGTAATCATATCAACTCTTCTGAAATGTGCGGTGCTTGCCATACATTAATAACACAACCTGTAGATACTAATGGGAACCCTTTAGGAACTCATTTTGTTGAACAAGCTATTTATCATGAATGGGAAAATTCTAGTTATTCAACAACAAATCAAACCTCTTGTCAAGATTGCCATATACCTAGAATAAATGATAATGTTGTTATTGCAGATAGGCCTCCATGGTTAACTCCAAGAACACCTTTTGGAAAACATTTTTTAGTTGGAGGAAATGCTTTTATGCTTAATTTATTAAAAGATAATATTGACACCCTTAGTTTGAGTGCAAATACTACGGAATTTGATACGGTAATAAATCGAACTGTTAATCAACTTGAACACAAAACATTGGATATCACCCTTGCTGAAAAACAACGTATTAATGATACAGCTTACTATGCTATAGAGTTAACTAATAAAGCAGGACATAAATTCCCTGCAGGTTACCCTAGCAGAAGAGCCTATATTGATTTTGTTGTAATAGATGATTTAGGTGACACTCTTTTTCATTCAGGGAAAGTAGATAATCAATATAGATTACTGGATGAAAACCCAACCTATGAAAATCATTACAACACCATAACAGCAGACAATCAAGTTCAAATTTATGAAATGGTGATGGGAGATGTAAATAGTAATGTAACCACTGTACTTGAGAGAGCTTATGCTAATCTGAAAGATAATAGAATCGCTCCTGCCGGTTTTACAACTACACATGCTAATTATGATACTGTAAAAGTTTATGGTAATGCTGCTTTAGATCCAAATTTCAATAAAAATGGGATGATCGAAGGAACAGGAAAAGATAGTATATTCTATAACGTACATTTAAATGGGTACACAGGAACTTTAAATGTTTTAGCAACTATTTATTACCAACCTGTACCTCCAAAATGGACTGACGAAATGTTTGCACATAACTCTACTGAAATAGATTTATTTAAAGTATTATATGATAGTGCTGACCATGTTCCTGTTGTAGTAGCTTCTGCAAGTTTAAATAACCCTACAGGTATTAAAAACATTTCAGTAAATCATTTAAAAGTTTTCCCGAACCCAAATTCTGGAAGAGTTTATCTGGAAGGATTAATTAATATTAAAACTATTAATTTATTCTCAGCAGAAGGAAAACTTGTAAATACAGTTATATGGAATAAGCTAAGTAAACAAAGTTTTAATTTACCTGAAGCTAAAGGAATATACTACCTAAGCATAGTAAATAATAATGGTGATAAGGAATCTCATAAAATTATTCATCAATAAATATTTTAAATTTTATTAATTAAAGCTCCTCAATGAGGAGCTTTTTTTATTTTTGAGAAAAATTATTTTATGGCAACTAAAGGAAAAGGGAAACTTCAAAAATGGGCTGAAATGGCCTCGTTTAACAATGTTTTTCAACCATCGTTAGAAGAGGTTTTTAGAAAAGATTATATCCTAAAAGGGAAATGGAGTGAAGAGGTTTTGAAAAACGACAACCCTATTGTTTTAGAGTTAGGTTGTGGTAAAGGAGAATACTCTGTTGGAATGGGAAAACATTATCCTGATAAAAATTTTATTGGTGTTGATATTAAAGGGAATAGAATATGGCGAGGAGCTAAAACAGCCTTAGAAGATAAAATGAAAAACGTATTTTTTCTTCGTACTCGAATAGATCATATTGATTCTTGCTTTGCAGAAAATGAAGTAGATGAAATTTGGATCACTTTTCCAGACCCACAACCAAAAGATAGGTTAGAAAGAAAACGTTTAACATCTCCCATGTTTATTGAGCGTTACCGTAAATTTTTAAAACCTGGAGGCATTATTCATTTAAAAACCGACCATGAAGGTTTTTTTAGATATACGTTAGAAGAAATTGAACGCTGTGGTTTTACTTTATTAGAAAGTACTTTTAACCTTTATGGTGAAGCAATTGAAAAATTAGATCCAACAACTCAAGAAATATTATCCATCAAAACTTTTTATGAAAAACTGTTTTCAGAAAAAGGACATAGTATTCACTATTTAAAGTTTCAACTATAACACACCCCTACCCCCTCTCAGGAGGGGATAAAAAAGGATGAAACTCTCAGAAAAAAATAAAGACTTTTTTGACTTGACTTACCAAGTCTGTAGAGAAATTCCAAAAGGAAGGGTTACCTCTTATGGTGCAATTGCTAAATATTTGGGTGCTGCCAGAGGGGCAAGAATGGTAGGCTGGGCAATGAACAATGCGCATAGCATGCCTGATATTCCTGCACATAGAGTCGTAAATCGAAACGGGCAATTAACAGGTAAAATGCACTTTTCTCCACCTGAAGCAATGGAGCAACTTTTAACACAAGAAGGAATAAAAGTAAAAAACGATACTATAATAAATTTTAAAGAAGTCTATTGGGATCCGAGTATTGAACTAAGCCTTTAATTATTATTTCTTATCACACTTAGCTTGTCGAAGTGTCTTTAAAAAATACACTTTATCACTCCTCAAGAAGAGAATTTAGTAAATTTGTAGTATGAGTTTTGAAGAAAAAGATATATTAAAAGCATTAAGTTTTGTTTTAGAACCAGACTTAAAAAAAGATATTGTTGAACTGAATTTAGTTTCTAACATTAAATCAGAAGGCAATAAAATAAGTTTTGATTTGCAGATTAATAACCCTGCAATGCACAACAAAAAAAGAGTAATTGAAGCTTGTGAGTTACATTTAAACAGAGTTTTAGAAACTACTGTTGAAGTTGAAGCTAACATCACGCCTATCCCAAAAGCTCCAGAAACTCCAAAAGAAAACAAGATTTTACCAAACGTAAAAAATATAATTGCAATAGCTTCTGGTAAAGGTGGCGTAGGAAAATCTACAGTTACAGCAAACTTAGCTGTTGCTTTAGCTCAAAAAGGATATAAAGTTGGTTTAATTGATGCCGATATTTATGGCCCATCAATGCCTTTAATGTTTAATGTAGAAGATGAAAAGCCTATGCCTGTAGAGGTAAATGGCAAAAACATGATTAAGCCTGTAGAAAATTATGGGGTTAAAATGTTATCCATCGGATTTTTTGCTAATACTGATCAAGCTGTTGTTTGGAGAGGACCAATGGCTACTAGAGCTTTAACACAATTATTTACAGAAGCTCATTGGGGAGAGTTAGATTATATGTTAATTGATTTACCTCCTGGAACTGGAGATATTCATTTATCATTGGTTCAAACTGTTTCAGTAACAGGTGCTATTATTGTTAGTACGCCTCAAAAAGTTGCTTTAATAGATGCACGAAAAGCAATTGGGATGTTTAACCTAGAACAAATAAACGTACCTGTTTTAGGGATGATTGAAAACATGGCTTACTTTACACCTGATGAATTACCTGATAACAAATACTATATTTTTGGTAAGGAAGGAATGAAAGATTTAGCTGAGCAACATGATTTACCTTTATTAGGGCAAATACCATTGGTGCAAAGTGTTCGTGAGGCTGGGGATGCTGGAAGGCCTGCTGTTTTGCAAGAAAATACTCCGCAAGCAATTGCTTTTAATGATTTTGCAGACAATGTAATAACTCAAATTAACATCAGAAACATAGAAAAAGGTCCTACTCAAAAAGTAGAGATTACAAATATGGATGGGTGCTCAACCAATTAAACACACCCCTTGCCCTCTTTTTTAGAGGAGATGCTTCCTTCCTAAAATAATGTTAGGGAGGTGTAAAAAAGTTGTTTCTAGCATTTAATATTAAAAGTTTAGTAAATTGCACTGTTGTTTGAACTAAAAGATGAACAAAACAGAAATCATAGAAAAAATCAATATTGCTTTAGAGCAAATTCGTCCATTTTTAAAAGATGATGGTGGAGATATTGAATTAATTGAAGTTACTGATGATAATGTGGTTAAAGTTAAATTTTTAGGAGCCTGCAAAGAATGCTCTATGAGTGCTATGACATTAAAAGGTGGTGTTGAAGAAGCGATTAAAAAAGTAATCCCTGAAATAAAAGATGTAATTGCAGTTGAAGAGCTAAACCATTCTTGCTCTCAATAGTTCTAAGTTAATTTCGAAGCCAACAATCTCATCTCCATAATTGGAGAAATTTTTTCATACAGAATATTGTAAACAGCATCAACTATAGGGATATCAACATTGAACTTTTTATTGATTTCGTAAATCCCTTTAGCAGCGTAATAACCTTCTGCAACCATATTCATTTCTATTTGAGCTGAACGAACTGAATATCCTTTTCCAACCATACTACCAAAGTTTCTATTACGAGAGAACTGCGAATATGCTGTAACTAATAAATCTCCTAAATATGCCGAAGAATTTACATCTCTATGAATAGGGTGAACAGCATCAATAAACGCTTTTGTTTCTCGTATAGCTGCAGAAATCAATACTGCTTGAAAATTATCTCCATACCCTAATCCATGACAAATTCCACTTGCAACAGCATAAACATTTTTGAGGATGGCAGACAACTCTGTTCCAAACAAATCATCAGATGTTGTTGTATGAATATACCTACAAGACATAGCTGCAGCTAAATATTCAGCAATTTCTTGATCCTCGCAAGCCATTGTTAAATAAGATAACCTTTCCATTGCTACCTCTTCTGCATGACAAGGCCCAGCAATCATCCCAATTTTATTGTAAGGAACATTAAACTCTTTGTGAAAAAAACGTGCAGGTATTCTATTAGTTTCAGCAGGAACAACTCCTTTAGTTGCAGAAATAACAAATTTCTTATCAATACCTACAACATCCATCTCCTCAAAAGCTTTTGCTAAATATGGGGAAGGAATTGCAACAATTAATATATCAGAATCATCAACTATTTCTTGAATATTAGTGCTAATATTTAATCGATTTACATCAAACTCTATCGCTTGAATATACCTTGGATTATGTTTAAACTTCATAATGTGGTCAGCACAATCCTGATCACGCATCCACCAATTAACAGTTTCTAAATTCTCCGTTAATATTTTAACAATAGCTGTTGCCCAACTGCCACCACCTAATACTGCTATCTTTTTGTCAAACTCCATATACAACAAATATAGCTATTCTTTAAGTTTTAATGAACACGACATACTAGTATTATTTTATAATGTAAATACAATTTTATCGTAATATTGGTTTATGGGAAAAGCGAACTTTATTACTAACTTAGTTAATATGTATTCTGATGAACTTTATACATGGGCTAACTATAAAGTCAAAAATAAAGAACAAGCCGAAGATATTGTTCAAGAAACATTTCTTTCTGCATACAAATCTATCGAAAATCTTAAAAATAAAGACCATGCTAAAACTTGGTTGTTTTCTATATTAAACAATAAAATAATTGATTTTTATCGGAAAAATGGAAAACAAAAAATTTATAGCGAAAGTGAAATAGCCAGCGAACAACAAACTAACAGCTTATTTGATAACAACGGAAATTGGAAAAACCGCACCCTAAACGAACTTTGGGAAACAGAGAGTCTATTGGATGATGTTAATTTTCTTTCGGTGTTAAAAAAATGTACTGATGCATTGCCCAAAAGATGGGGGATGGTTATAACAACCAAATATACGTTAGGCAAAAGTTCTTCTGAAATATGTAAGGATTTAGGTCTTACTTCGTCTAATTATTGGCAAATAATTCATAGAGCAAAATTGCAATTGAAAATTTGCGTTGAAAAAAATTGGAATAATTAAAAGATATGGGATTGTTTAGTTTAACATGCAATAAAGCTACCGAAATGGTAGAAAAAGAAAAGGTAACTAGTATTACTTGGTCTGAAAAATTAAAACTTAAAATTCACCTTTCTGTATGTAAAGTTTGTCAAGCATATAAAACAAATAGTGACATAATGGATAATTTTTTTGAAAAAGAAAATACTACTCCAAATAATGTTGAAATTACCGAAAACAAAGAGCTTAAAGACGCTATCATTTCTAAAATAAATAATAATTCTGAAAAAAAATAAACTTTTTTTGTAAGGAATTTATTTTAGTTCCGACTATTCATTCAAACAATTAAAAAATTGAAAGAATGAATTCGAAAAACAAAAAAAGATTTAAGGTATTTGCAATTATCACTCTTATAGGTATTGTAATTGGTGGTGGAATAGTTTTATACTTATTTAACATGCCACATCGTAATGTTCAAGAAACAACAACAGATTATACTTTAAAAGCCACAGATATTGTAAAAGAATATTTGAACAACTCTCAAGAAGCAAACAATAAATATTTAGACGCTGAAGGAGAATCTAAAGTTCTAGAAATTGAAGGTACTGTTGCTTCTATCACAGAAGATTTTAATAATCAAAAAGTAGTGCTTTTAAAAGCAAATGATCAGGAAGCAGGTGTAAGCTGCACATTTACAACTGATACAAATCAATCTGCATCAAATTTATCCATCGGGAAAAATGTAATTATAAAAGGTGTTATCAGATCTGGAGCATCTTATGATGAAGATTTAGAAATGTATGAAAATGTAATCATGGAAAAATGTGACGTAGTCACTAAATAAAAATAATATAAACTTAAAAAATAATAAAGATGAAAAAAACAATTTTAACATTCGTAGCAATAGCAGCAATCTCATTAACTGCAATGTCTCAAAAATTAACAACTTCAAAATCGCACATTAAATTTTATTCGCACACCGTTGCTGAAGATATTGAAGCAAACAATTATAAGGCTGTTGGAACAATTGACACCGAAACTGGAACAGTAGTTTTTTCTGTTCCAATGCAAAGTTTTGAATTTGAAAAGTCATTAATGCAAAAACATTATAACAGTCCGAAGTTCTTAGATACTAAACAATATCCTAAAGCTAAATTAAAAGGAAAAATTACTGATTTGTCTAAAGTTAATTTTAAAAAAGATGGAACATATCAAATAACTGTAAAAGGAGATATGACCATGCATGGAGTTACTAACCCTGTTACTGAAAAAGCCACTATTACTGTTAAAAATGGGAAAATATCAGTGGTAAGTAAATTCAAAATTACTCTTGCTGATTATAAAGTAGCTTTTGAAAAAGGAAAACCATCAACAAACATAGCAACAACAGTAGATGTAACTGTTAATGCTCAATACTAAATCTTAAAAAAAGAGCCTTTAAATAAAGGCTCTTTTTTTAATAAATTTTAACTCATGAAAAGTGTTGCTATAATCATTATATCAAGCTTCTTTTTGTTTTCATTCAACAGTAATAATCAAACTAAAAATAAGCTCTTTAAAATTGAACGAAGTAAAGATGCTAATCAAATTTTTTATGATGTTCATATAGA
>CBDUPT010000015.1:0-17510 GCA_965369165.1 uncultured Flavobacteriales bacterium
ATTGAGGCGGTAAAATAATATAATCCTGAGAGGTTTTAAAAACCTTTCAGGATTTTTTATTTCTAAAACTTAAAATCATTTTCAGTTCGAGTGATCCCGATTTTCTCGGGACTGTATCGAGAACAACATTTTTTAAAAACCTACCTTTGCCCTGTGGCAAAAAAAAATCCATATTTAGCATTAAAGCATAAAGAGTTTAGACTTTTTTTGTTGATTCGTTTTGCGATGGTGTTTGCTTGGACCATGCAATTTATAGTAATTGAGTGGGAAGTTTACAGCTTAACCAAAGATCCATTATCATTAGGTTTAATTGGTTTAATGGAAGTGATTCCTGCAGTTAGTTTAGCCTTGTTTGCAGGACACATTGTTGACCAAAAAGAAAAACGAGGACTGCTAATGAAATGTTTGTTAGCCTTTTTCACCATTAGTTCTTTACTGTTTGTGGTTTGTTTACCGAGTTTTCAAAATAGCTTTGAAACCAATACAGTAGTTTGGTGCATTTATGGATTGGTATTTTTTGGAGGTATCGTTCGTTCATTTATTAGTCCAACCATATTCTCTTTATTTTCTTTAGTAATACCTAAGTCAGATTATGCCAATGGAGCAACATGGAGTAGTTCTGTTTGGCAAATTGGTTCTGTAATAGGTCCTGCTTTTGCTGGGTTTTCTATTATGTGGATAGGCGTACATTGGTCTATGTTTGTAATTGTTGGGTTTACTATTTTAGCATTTTTGGTGCTTACTCAAATAGAAAAGAAACCAATTTTAAATACAAAAATAGGAGAGAAGGTAAGCGATAGTTTAAAAGAGGGATTACGCTTTGTTTTTAAAACAAGAGAAGTTTTAGGAGCCATTACTTTAGATATGGTGGCGGTACTTTTTGGAGGAGCTGTAGCTTTATTACCAATATTCGCTCAAGATATTTTAAAAGTAGGACCAACAGGCTTTGGTTTTTTAAGAGCTGCTCCTGCAGTGGGTTCTTTTCTTACTATTATTGCCATTGCTTATTTTCCGATAACGGTAAAAGCAGGGGTTAAACTATTGGTAGCCATTTTTGGATTTGGAATAAGCATCATAGTGTTTGGTTATTCTGAGTGGTTTTGGCTATCTCTAATCGCACTATTTTGTAGTGGTGTTTTTGATGGAGTTTCTGTGGTTATCCGACAAACCATTTTACAACTAAAAACGCCAGACAATATGCGTGGTAGAGTGGCTTCAGTAAACTCAATGTTTGTAGGTTCATCAAACGAGTTAGGTGCTTTTGAAAGTGGTGTGGCTGCTAAATTATTAGGAGCAGTAAATGCAGTAGTTTTTGGTGGTATTGTAACTTGTGTTGTAGTAATTACTACAGGGTTCTCTTTTCCAAAATTGAGAAAGTTAGATTTGACGGAGGGGGAATAATGTCTTGTTTATATAAGCAGTTAAAAAGTTATTCTGTAATTGCATCTAGGGTTGCCTTATTTTTTCTAAACAAACCTCTGGAAGATATACTAAACCCTAATTTTAAATCTATAAATAGTTTTTCGTCATTTGATAAATAATCATCATTGAAAATATATCCAAATTGTATAATAGTTCTTATCTTAATCTTTCCTCCTAAGTAATGTTGACCATTAAGACCAATACCTGACTTGTAGTTATGGTCTGTATTACTATTCACATCTAACTTTAATTTAGTTCTGTTTCCTTGTAAAAATCCATAAGGATAAAAGCGAGACCTTCTAGTCAGAGCAAACATTTTTCGAGTAGGGTTAAGTAAAAACTTCAAGCCATATTCGTTTATATGTGAGTCGAAATTATTGATTAGACTTATGCCAAAATATAAAGGTTTTCTGGTACAAGACCTTAATCCTCTATCATACATTAACTCAAAAGAATGGAGTGAGGGGTTGTTAAAGTTTGATGTTAGACCATAGTAACCAGAAAATTCACTAAAGCTCCAACCAATTCTTCCAAAAGTATTATTTAAAAATAATATAAATAAGATTATGAGAAAGAGTTTTTTCAATACGTGATATTAGAAGATTATATCCAAATTTACACATATTAAAATATATGTAAATCAACATTAACCTCATTTCTATTATATGAAATAATTATAATTTAGTTTTAATTCATTTGAGAGGGCACGAACTTGATCTTTAAAATGGAGTAGATTGTTTCCTCTTTTTCTTTGCTGAAAGTAACCATATATATATGCCCACCCTCCAATAGTAATTATTAGTAATATAATTACAAAAAAAGAAAGCTTAAGATTTATAGGGTTATACACAAAAGACAATTTTTGTATTTTAATTTTAACCTCACTTGGCAACTTACTTTTTTTTACTGATTTTTTGAATTTTTCTAATTCAATATGCATTGATTTTAATTCATAATCTTCAACAACACCATCCTCTAAAAATCGATTAATTTGTGTATCGAGAAAGTTTAAATATTTAACACATAAATTAATATTCATATGATTAATGTGAAATCTTAAAAATTAGTTCTTTATTGTTTTATTATTTTCTCAATAGTCATTCCATCTGCTGTGCTTACCTGAATAAAATAAGTACCCTTAGCCAATTTACTTAAATCTATTTTTAATTGATTAGCACTCTTTAAATCTTCATAATTGGCAACTTTTTTTCCAACTTGATTGAAAACAATTACTTGCTTTAACCCTTTGCTTTCAATGGTTATTTCATTTACGGTTGGGTTAGGATAAATGTTAATGTTAGGTATGCTTTCAGATGAAATTTGATTAGTAGAAATTACTACGCCACTGGTTGTCATACGTTGAAACCAAATGTTTAGGCTTCCGTTTCTTGTATCTCCCCATACTGCACTTAACGTATCATCTACTAACTTAATGCACATAAAATCATTTCCAGAATAAGATAAGATAGTGTCATAAGGAACGTTCGTGTCAGATATTTGAAAATTAGGAGCAAAATTAGTAGAGTCTTTACTCCTAAAAGCTCCCCATATTTCTGATGAAGTAGTGTAAGTTGAATCAGTGCCATTTCTTCTATCTCTCCATGATACAATCAAATCACCGTCTGTATCAAAATCGGCCCATAATAAATCTTGCATTCTATTGTTTGCAATAGGGTCATCATTTACTCTTGTTGCAGCTGACCAATTAACTCCTTCATCAAAACTTTCTTTTACATATACATCCATATCTCCATGAGTGATATCTAAGTAGAAAAAAGCTAGGTGATTTGCATTAGCTGGATTTGTACGCAATAAATACCCTTTTTTAGCTAAGGTGTCAGAAATAGTAGAAGCAGAGCTCATTACAGTATTATAGTTAAAACTGTTAGTAGCATCGGTACTTGAACCAATTATATACCTTGCAAATAAACTTTGAGATGCCATATAGCTGGGGTAAACGTTATGGAACGTCCCGTTTGCACTTACACAGTTAGTTGGCATTGGTTGTGGAATTAAATTTCCAGCTAACCAATTAGTAGTATCTAAGTATCTCCATGGAGTAAATGATGCACCACCATTTGTTGAAGTAACTACATAAGGGTGGTAAGGTGGAGGAAGTGGGCCAAATACCTTTGGAGGCATAGAAGTAATATATATATTCCCGTCATTAGCACCACCAGATCGGTCAATACTCATCCATGGTCTGTCAACTGGGTATTTACCAGGGTCTGCATGAGCATCTAAAGCTTCAACAGGATTTCCCCAGTTTAACCCTCCATCAGTAGATTTCACAATGTAAATAGCTCCAGAGTCAATGGGTTGACTATAATCAATGTAACATATAAATACATTTCCTGAATTATCAAACTCAATTGATGGGTCTGCAGAACCATAAGCAGGATTTACATGGGGAATATTGTTGACTGCACTCCATGTTTGTCCAGCATTAAAGCTGACTTTTGTTTTAATATAAACTCTACTAAAAGGTAAATACCCCATCCAGGCAACAACCATATGTTGTGAGTTTGAAGGATTAATGGAAAGGTAGGGTTCACCATCAAATATGTTTCCGTTGGATATGTTTTGGTTTTGACCTATTATGTTTAAACTTAACAAGAATAGGGTTAGGGTAATACATGTAGTTTTCATAGTATTATTAATTAATGTAAAATCTTGAAAATCAGTTCTTTTAGCAATTCTCCATTAGTGGTAGAAACATTGTTTACCCCTTTACTTTTTAAATCGTAATCGCGTAAGTATTCAATAATTTTCACAGATTTTTTAATATTATAATTACGAGCAGCAGTAGTATAATCTTGTACAAAAAATGGGTTTACACCAAGTACAGAAGCTAGGCTGTTAGGTGTTTTATCTTTAGCATAATGTACTTTTAATATTTTACTAAAGTAACTATACAACATACCAATAGTAACAACTAAAGGATGTTCCTTCTCATTTTTTGCAAAGTGCAAAATAATTTGGTTAGCTTTTAAAATATCTTTTTTACCCAAAGCTTTGTTTAGCTCAAAATTGTTAAAGTCTTTGCTAATACCAATGTTATCTTCAACTGCTTTTGGGTCTATTGTGTTGCCAGTGGGTATGTTAATGGTTAGTTTATTTAGCTCATTAACAATTTTGCTTAAATCTGTTCCAACAGATTCTGCAATTAATAAAGAGGCTGGAGGTGTAATGTCGTAATTTTTAGCTTTTAAATAGTTGGTTATCCAATCTGGTACTTGGTTATCGTATAATTTTTTGGTTTCTAAATATACCGTTTGTTTTTTTAGTTTTTTGCCAATGGCTTTTCTGCCATCAACCTTTTTATATTTGTAGCAAAGCACTAAAATAGTAGAGCTTGTTGGATTATCCAAGTAAGGTTCTAGTTTGTCTATCTCTCTACTTAAATGTTGAGCTTCTTTAACAATAACTACATTGTTGTTAGCCATCATAGGGTAACGTTTTGCTTCGCTAATAATGGTAGTCATGTCCGTTTCTTTCCCATACAAAACAGTTTGGTTAAAGTCTTTTTCAGCTTCATCTAACACATTATTTTCAATATAATCTGTAATTAAATCAATGTAGTAAGCTTCTTCTCCTGTTAAGAAATAAACTGGATGGTAAACTTTGTTTTTAAGGTCTTTAAGTATTACTTTATAATCCATCTCTAATCTTCAGTATAAGAGTATTTTAGGTGTTTAACACTTTTTCCTTTATTTTTAATTTCTTGTAAAGATTTTATACCAATTTCAATGTGACTATTAACATATTTTTTAGTTACAGTTTTATCACTTTTATCAGTTTTAACACCTTCAGCAATCATTGGTTGATCAGATACCAATAACAAAGCTCCAACAGGAATACCATTAGCAAACCCAGTTGTAAAAAGAGTCGCTGTTTCCATATCTATGGCCATAGCTCTAATTTCTCTTAAATAGTTTTTAAAGTCTTCATCGTGTTCCCAAACTCTTCTGTTAGTGGTGTAAACAGTTCCAGTCCAGTAATCAAGTCCCATTTCTCTAATAGTAGTAGAAACTGCTCTTTGTAAGGTAAATGCCGGTAAGGCAGGTACTTCTGGCGGAAAATAATCATCAGATGTTCCTTCACCACGAATACCCGCTAAAGGTAAAATGTAATCACCAATTTCATTTTTCTTTTTTAGTCCGCCACATTTCCCTAAAAATAAAACTGCTTTAGGATCAATGGCACTTAATAAATCCATAATTGTTGCAGCATTGGCACTTCCCATACTAAAATTGATAATAGTTATCCCTTCAGCAGTAGCATTAGGCATCGCTTTATCCTTTCCGTTTATTTCTACACCATATTGTTCAGCAAAAAACTCTACATAATTATTAAAATTGGTTAGTAAAATGTATTCACCAAACTCTTTTAATTCAGTACCAGTGTATCTTGGTAACCAATTGTCAACTATATCTTTTTTTGATTTCATTTTTTTTATTCTGTGTCACCCTGAGCACGTTTTGCGAAAGCAAAAGCTTCGAAGGGTGTGTAGTTTTTATGATGAGTTTCATTTTGACAAATGGATAACTCTTTTAGTTTCTCAAAATTATCATTAATTAAACACTCTTTCTTTTTTCTAGTCCATCCTTTTATTCTTTTCTCCCATTCAATAGCGTAATTTATTTCATTAAATGATTCAAAGTAAACTAATTCAATGGGTCTCTTATTAAAAGTGTGAGCTTTTTTATCATTACCTTCTTTATGCTCGTTTACTCTTTTTTCTAAATTGTTTGTAACGCCAGTGTAATAAGAATTATCAGAACATTTCAATATGTAAACATAATAAATTTTCATTATTTTAATTGCCTTAGTCTTCGACTCCGCTCAGACTGACAATAATTAAATTGTAGTTAAATTTACTAATTTGAGTTCTATTACTGTTAAATTTTAATAGCTAATTATAAATATAAATTAAAATATAAAATTTGCTGTTAATTACTGAAATAACAGCACCTTTGCAAAAAATAACAAGTATTAAAATGACTAAATTTAGAGGGACAGGAGTTGCAATTGTAACACCTTTTAATAGTGATAAAAGTGTTGATTACAATTCTTTAGAAAAATTGGTAGAACATTTAATAACTAATGGCATAGATTATTTAGTAGTACAAGGAACTACTGGAGAATCAGTTACATTATCTAAACAGGAAAAACAAGAAACTTTAGCATTTATACAAAAGGTAAATAATGGTAGATTGCCAATTGTTTTGGGTATCGGTGGTAATTGTACGGCAACTGTTGTGGAAACTTTAAAATCGACTGATTTAACTGGAGTTGATGCTATTCTTTCTGTTAGCCCATATTACAATAAGCCAACTCAAGAAGGCATTTACCAACATTATAAAGCTATTTCTGAGGCGTCTACTAAACCAATCATTTTATACAATGTTCCAGGAAGAACAAGTTCAAATATATTACCTGCTACAACTTTGCGTTTAGCAAACGATTTTGATAATATTATCGCTATTAAGGAAGCATCAGGAAGTTTAGAGCAATGTATGGAAATCATAAACAATAAACCAGAAGGGTTTTTAGTGATATCTGGTGATGATGCTTTAACAATGCCTTTTGTTGCTCTGGGAGGTGATGGAGTGATATCTGTAATTGCAAATGCTTTTGCAAAAGGATTTTCTGATATGGTTAGAGCTGGTTTAAATGATGATGTAAAAACTGCTCGAGCTTTACATTATAAATATTTTGAAATGATTGATTATTTATTTGTAGAAGGAAACCCTGCAGGAATAAAAGCTGCTTTAAAAGAGTTAGGAGTTACAAGTGATGCTGTTCGGTTACCGTTGGTTAATGTCAGCGAAAAGACAAATAACAAAATAATTGAGATAATGTCTAATTATTAAAAACCAAAAGCTTCTTTTTAAAGCTTGTACTGAGCTTGTCGAAGTATTATGTAATAAAAGTGGCTTATGAAAAATTTAATTTTAGTAATAATATTGGGAAGTGTTTTAATTTCGTGTTCAGACTTTAAAGCAAATAACCAACAAAAAGAACAACAACAAACAATTAATAAAGGTATGGATACAATTACTTTAGCTGCTGGTTGCTTTTGGTGTGTAGAGGCAATTTTTCAAGATATTAAAGGGGTAGAATCTGTAGTTTCAGGTTATGCTAACGGAACTGTGAAAAATCCATCTTACAAAGAGGTTTGTACGGGTAAAACCGGTCATGCAGAAGTTTGTCAGTTAACATACGATCCAGAAGTGGTTTCGTTAACGAAAATTTTAGAGGTATTTTTTCAAACGCACGATCCAACTACTTTAAATCGACAAGGAGGAGATGTTGGAACTCAATACCGTTCAGGAATTTATTATCATACAGAAGCACAAAAAGAAATAGCAATTGATGTTTTTAATAAGTTAGATGATGCTGGAGCTTTTATTAACCCTATTGTAACTGAAATTACTGATTTAAAGAGTTTTTACCCTGCCGAAGATTATCATCAAGATTACTTTGATTTGAATGGAGAGAATCCTTACTGTAAAGCAGTAATTGTTCCTAAAGTTGATAAGTTTAAAAAGAACTTCTCTGAAATCTTAAAATAAATATTACCCCATATTTTTAAAGCTAAATGAGAACAACTATATTTGCTCTGATTTGGAAACATTAAGTTTAATAGGAACAATTAGTTTACCTACTGTAAATTTTAACCCTTCTGGGGAACTTAGAATTACTGGGCGTTCAATTCCTGAGCATCCTGTTAAATTTTACGAGCCTATTAGTAATTGGATTATTGATTTCATTTCAACAAAGCCTCCTGTAATTAATATTTTAATTCATTTAGATTACTTAAATACTCACTCTACAGAGTGTGTTTTAATTATTCTAAAAAAATTAGATAATTACGCTAAAGATTCAGGTAATAAAGTGAGTATAACATGGAATTTTGATGAAGATGATGAGGATATGGAAGCCTTAGGAGAAGATTTAGACTCATTAGTTGATATACCATTCACTATCAAAGAGGTAAAAGAATAAATAAAATTTCTTTTAATACCTAATTAACATTTTTTTACATTTCTTTAACAGTTTTAATTAGTTGCAAATAAAAGGGAACTCTATTTTTATCACCGAATTTAAAAGTTAACTATTAAGTGAACAGTATTATTAAATATATATTTTTAATTGTTTTTTCTTTTATAAATGTTTTCGGTTTTTCTCAAAATGGAGTTGTAAAAGGAAAAGTAATAGATGTTAATAATTCACCTCTTGAATTTGCTACAGTTTCATTATTTAAAACAGCAGACTCTTCTTTAGTTACAGGGATTATTACTGACATAGATGGACAATTCAGTTTAGATAAAATTCCAGAAGGGAGCTATTATGCAAAAATTGCATTCATAGGTTTTCAAACTTCCATTATAGATTCAATAAATATTTCTAAAAACAACCTTTTAAGTGATTTAGGTAATGTTGAAATATTATCTAATGCTAAAGATATGGAAGAGTTTGTGATAGTAGAAGAAAAAGATATTATGGAAACCAAAATAGATAAAAGGGTTTATAATGTTAGTAAGGATGTTGGTATGCAAGGTAAAATGGGGTTAGAGGTATTGCAAAATATGCCATCTATAGATGTTGATGAACAGGATAATATAAGCTTAAGAGGAGATCAGAGTGTAAAAGTTTTAATTGATGGAAGACCCTCTAGTATTGAAGCATCACAATTATTAAAACAAATTCCTGCAAGTTCAATCGAAAAAATAGAGGTTATTACAAATCCTTCAGCAAAATATAATCCTGAAGGAATGTCGGGTATTATTAACGTAGTTCTTAAAAAAGAAGATTCTTCAGGATTTAATGGTAGTGTTAATCTCGGATATCAATACAACGACAACCATGGGTATAATTCTTCATTTAATTTAAACTATAAGCAAGGTAAATTTAATTTTTACGGTGGATTAGGATATTATAATGGAACCTGGAGTTATAGTGGGGTTGCTGATAGAAATTATGTGACAGCTGATAGTAGTTTTTCTCAAAAATTAACAGATGTAGGAGCTAATGAGAATAATAACTTATGGTATTCAGTTGGCGCAGATTATTATGTAAATAAAAAGAATACTATCTATTTTTCAGTAACGGGGTGGCTTGGTACTGGAGATAGGTTTGATGATAATCATTATGATTTTATGGATGAAAATATGACAATACAAAGTTATTCTGATAGATATTCGGTTAAAACATCAGCCTATAATGGAAACAATTATAACCTAGGATGGCAAACCGAATTTAAAAAAGAAGATCATACGTTAGATATTGATTTTTATTTTTCTCCAAACAATAATGAAACTGATGATGAGATTACAGATAACTTTTTTACATCAAATAATATCCCTATAGGAATAACCCAGTTACAAAATACTAATGTTGATGGTGGAAGTCAAAACTTTAATGCTAAAGCCGATTATGTATTACCAATAAACGATTCTTTAAAATTAGAGCTAGGAATATTGTCTTCATTTGATTTTCAAGACGAGTCTTTTTATTCTGAGTCTAATGATACTACAGCTATAATTTATTCGGATGTTAATTTGAATAACGATTTTGTTTATCAGCAAAACATAAATGCTTTTTATGCAACATTGGGAAAGCAGTTTAAAAAGATAGGTGTAAAAGTTGGATCTAGATTAGAAAACACTATTCTAAATACTGAGCTAAAAACTACCAATGAAAAAAATAGTCAAAACTATTTCAGCTTTTTCCCTTCTGCTCATTTATCATATAAGGTTAAAGAAGGAAACGAATATCAGTTAAGTTATAGTAAACGAATTAATAGGCCTAATAGATGGGAGTTAAACCCTTTTACATCGTATAGCGATGTGTATAATTTTTTTACAGGAAATCCAGCTTTAAAACCAGAATATATTGATGTTTACGAACTATCTTATATTAGATATTGGGACAAGTTTAATTTTAATTCTACTGTATATTATAGGCAGGTTAATGATAAGAAAAATAGTATCACACAAGTAGTTGGAGAAGGTGTTACTGCTACAATGCCTGAGAATTTAGCAGAATCAAAAATTACAGGAGGAGAATTAATAGTGGGGTATCGTCCAAAAAAGTGGTGGAAAACCAATACAACATTTAATGTTTGGAGTTCTAAAGTAACGGATAATGCTTTAAATCAGATTACGGGAAACACTTTTGGTTGGATGGTTCAATTCACATCTACTCAAACCATAAAAAAAAGTTGGACAATACAATTAAGGGGGAGGTATAATGGTAGGTCTGAAGATCTTCAAGGTTATACATTACCTAGATATGGAATAAATATTTCATTAGGAAAAAGCATCTTAAATAAAAAAGGAAAAATTAATATTAGTTACTCAGATATATTTAGAACTAGAGGTTGGCATTATATCAGTAATGATTTAGGGAATTATTCTTACGAAAGTAATAGAAAGTGGTCTTCTCATTCAATAAACATTAGCTTTAATTATAGGTTTGGAAAAATGAATTATAACTCTCAAAAACGCCAAAAAAAGAATTCAAGCGCGGAAGATGATTATAGTGTTGGGGGAGGTGATAATGGACAACAATAGCTTTTTGCGAAACTTATTTATAAGAAAATAAGTAAAAGAACGTTAGATAGATGTTCTATTTATTCATTTAACTTTTACTTATGACAGATATTAACCAATACGATTATTATTGCCCAAAATGTACTAAGATACTTAGTGATAAAAATCTTGTAATGTTTAATGTTGTTAGAAACAATAATCAGGAAGCTAAATTAGCAATGAATCCTAAGCCTGGTTCTTATGATTTTGTTTGCGATCCTCAATTAAGTTTTGAGAAAGATGAATTAGTCGATTTTTATTGTCCTCATTGTAACGTCAGTTTAGCTTCAGAGAAGTTTAATAAGTTTATACAAATCCATTTAAAAATTACAGATAAAGTTTTATTGATGTGTTTTTTTCTCGTATTTATGGATCACATAAAACTTATGTTGGAATAGAAGATTTTGAAGAAGAGTATGGTGATGATATAAGGAGGTACTAGCTATTCCATATTTCCCACGATTTTTCTGCTTGTAGTTTTAGCATTTGTAATCCATTAATTGTTTTACATCCTTTTGTTTTTCCTTTTTTTAAAAAAGTAGTTTCTTCTGGGTTGTACACCAAGTCGTATAGCAAATGATTAGCTGTTAAGTTATTATAGTCAATATTTGGATAGTTTTCAATATTTGGATATGTGCCAAGAGGTGTAGTATTTATTATTAACTGATGGTGTTTTATTACGTACTCATTCACATCTTGATAGCTAATTTCATTATCTTTTTTAGGTGTTCTAGAAACAAAAAGACAGTTAATATTTAATTCTTTCAAAACATAATGTACAGCTTTTGATGCTCCACCAGTACCTAATATTAAAGCTCTTTCGTGTGTGTTTTCTAAAAATGGTTTTAAGGAATTTTTAAACCCAAAATAATCGGTATTAAAACCCTTGGTTTTTTTAGTTTTTGGGTCGATTTTTATAGTGTTTACAGCTCCAATAAGCTTTGCATTAGTTTCAATATCGTCTAAATATTTAATAATTTCTTGCTTGTAGGGGATTGTAACATTTAAGCCTATTAATTCCGTAACACTTTTTATAGTATTGAAATCTATAATATTTTCAATGTCAAATAATTGATACGAACAGTTGTTAATGTTTTCGTTTTTAAATTTCCCTTCAAAGTACTGTTTTGAAAATGAATGAGTTAGTGGGTGTCCTATTAAGCCGAACTGTTTCATTATTAAAAAATCACAAATTTTGGTAAATATAGTGGTATTTGTAACGATTCCTATAATGGACTTAATTTTATATGAAAAGATATCAGTAATTCATTACCTTTATACTTTCGAAAACTAACTAATACATTTAATATGAAATTTAAAAACCTATCACTAACGATTGTTTTTGGTACTTTAATACTTGTTTCGGCATCAGTTAATGCACAAAATAACAATGAGCTTCATTTCAAATCTGGAACTATTACTCCAGTTAGTAATATTAATCAACTTACTAATAATACTAGTTTTGATCAAAATGAATTGGTAAATGGTAGTTATTATAGAATCATTCAATTTAATGAGTTACCAACAAATTCACAAAAAGAAGATTTAGCAGAAAATGGGTTTAACCTATTGAACTACATCTCTAGTAATGCATATTATGTTCAAATTAAAGTAAGCGCTGATTTAAAAAGTCTTCAAAAATTTAATGTAAATTCATTAATGTTAATTAAGCCGGAATATAAATTGTCTAAAAAATTAGCAATGAATAAGCTTGAAAAATGGGCTTTAAATGGAGATAAGATTAAATTAAATGCTATTTATCATAACGGATTAACTAAGAAATTAGTTTCTGAAAAAATCATAGAGTTAGGGGCTGATATTTTATTTGAGAGTCCAAATAATACAATAAGAATAGAAATTGATAAGTCTAAATTAGCGAGTCTGTATGCTCAACCATATTTTTATTATTTTGAACAAATTGATGCTCCATCAGAACCTGAAAATTTAGTAGGAGTTACAGATCATAGGAGCAATACGATTGCAACTTCTTATGCAAGTGGTTTAAAATATGATGGGACAGGAGTAACTGTGATGCTGCAAGATGATAGTAGACTTGATGATCATATTGATTATACAGGAAGATATACGAACATGAATGCAACCAACTCGGGAGCTCATGGAGAACATTGTGGCGGAACAATTGCTGGGGCTGGAAATATAGACCCAACCACTAGGGGTATGGCATATGGTGCTGATGTATTAGTTTACAATTGGGATAATAATAATTATGCAAATTTTGTACCTACTTTATATACAAATAATGACTTAAGAGTTACTTCTAAGAGTTATAGTAATGGTGTTAATGCAGGTTATACCTCTTTGGCTCAATTGTTAGACCAACAAATTAGAACTATGCCAGAGTTAACGCATGTTTTTTCTGCAGGTAACTCTAATGGTTCTGGAAGTACTTCAGCAGGTGGGCAATGGTTTAATATTACTGGCGGGCACAAAGCTGGTAAAAATGTGATTACGGTTGCTGCATTAGATAGTACTGATGTGATTGCAAGTTTTAGTAGTAGAGGACCTTCTGCAGACGGAAGAATTAAGCCAGATATAAGTGCTGTTGGAGTAAATGTAAAATCAACATTAGACCCACAATCTTACCGTACAATTAGTGGTACTTCAATGTCTTGCCCTGGTGTAGCTGGAACAATAACTCAATTATACCATGCTTATAAAGTTTTAAACGGTAATAATAACCCTCCTTCAGGGTTAATTAAAGCTACAGTTTTAAATACAGCTGACGATTTAGGTAATCCTGGTCCAGACTTTATTCATGGATGGGGAAGGATTAATGCAAGAAGGGCTTATGATTTGATAAGTAATAATCGTTATCTTTCTGGGTCGATTTCTCAAGGAGGGAACAATACTCACAACATAACAGTTCCTGCAGGTACTGATCAAGTAAGAATAATGGTGTTATGGGTGGATTATGAAGGAGCAGCAAGTGCTTCACCAGCATTAGTTAATGATATAAATATGGATGTTACTGATCCTAACACAACTAATTATAATCCTTGGGTATTAAATTCAGCACCTAATGCAACTACATTGAATCAACCAGCAGTTAGAGGAGTAGATAACTTAAATAATATGGAGCAAGTTACTATTGATAATCCTACTGCAGGGGTTCATACTGTTAGTGTTGATGGTTTTTCTATTCCTCAAGGGCCACAAACATATTATTTAGTATATGAATTTGTTACTGATGATGTTGTTTTGACCTACCCAATAGGTGGGGAAGGTCTTGATAGTGATGAAGATGAAGTTATTAGATGGGATGCTTATGGTAATTCTGGAACTTTTACACTTGAATATTCTACTAACAATGGTTCTACTTGGAGTAATATAGCAACTGGAATTTCAGCAAGTCAAAGATTCTATAACTGGAATGTTCCTGCTACCGTTACAGGTCAGGCTTTAGTTAAAGTTACAAGAGGGAGTAGCTCTAGCCAAAGTCATCAACCATTTTCTGTTATTCAAGTTCCAACTGGTTTAACAGTAAATTGGGCTTGTCCTGATTCTATGAATGTTTCATGGAATGCAGTCAGTGGAGCTACTGGATATGAAGTTAGTTTATTAGGGGCAAAATATATGGATTCTGTTGGGACGGCAATAGGTCAAACAAACTTAACTATTTATGCACCTTCTACTAATAATCATTGGTGGAGTGTTAAAGCTTTAAGTAATAATAACTGTGAAGGTAGAAGAGCTATTGCCCAATATCAGGCAGGGGGTACTTTTGGTTGTGTAATTGCAGTTGATGCAGATTTAATAGCTACTGTACCATCTAATGGAGGGCAATTACAAAGTTGTATGAGTGGTAATAATAAAGTAACAGTTTCAATTACTAATCAAGGTCAAAGCTCAATTAGTAACTTGCCTGTTCATTACCAATTGAATGCGGGACCTACAATTAATGAATCAATACCTGGCCCTATAGCAGTTGGAGCAACAATAAACTATACATTTACAGCAAACATGACACCTACTCTAGGAGCAAACAGTTTGATGGTTTGGAATACTTTAGCTGGTGATGGTAATAAATACAATGATACAATCATGAGTTCGTTTACATATGTTAATACTGCTGCACAAACATTACCATGGACTGATGATTTCGAATCATTTAGCCTTTGTGGAACTGCTAGTGATTGTGAGCTAGAGGTTTGTGGATTGACAAATAACTTTGTAAACGAAGCGAATGGAATAGCTGATGATATTGATTGGAGAACTGATAATAATGGGACACCATCTAATAGTACTGGCCCAAGTGTAGATTTTAATCCTGGAACTACAACTGGTAAATATTTATATTTAGAAGCTTCAGGATCGCCTGTTTGTTCAGGGAAGCAAGCTAACTTAATATCTCCATGTATAGATTTAACTTTTGCAACAGCAGCTTCATTAACTTTTGGATATCACATGTCTGGATCTACAATGGGAGATTTACACGTTGATATTTTAGCAAATGGAGTATGGACGAATGATATTACACCTGTTTTGTCTGGTGACCAAGGAACTTCTTGGCAACAACGTTCGGTTAATTTAGCTTCTTATTTAGGGAGTGTAGTTAATTTTAGATTTAGAGGTATAACTGGTTCAAACTGGGGAAGTGATTTGGCAATTGATGATATCAGTGTTTCTGGAACGGTAGATGTGAATGAAATTGACTTAGAGAATGAGTTTTCAGTTTATCCGAATCCAAGTAATGGAATATTTAATTTCTCTTATAATGGAGTTGAAACATTAAATGTGAAAGTTATTGACGTTAATGGAAAAACAATCTATACTAATATCTTAAATAATAATAGTAATGGAGTAATTAACTTGCATGATTATTCAAAAGGAATCTACTTAATAGTTCTTAATAATGGTAGTACTGTTATAACTAAGAAGATTATTAAAGAATAAGATTAAAATAATTAAATAAAACCCGTTCTATTTATAGAACGGGTTTTTTAATGTCTATATGATTTTTTTTGTTTTATGATAGAGGAGATTGAAAATATATCTATAACAGATAAAGAGTTATTGTTGAAAGGAGAAAAACTTCCGATAATGGAAGAGTTTTACTCAATTCAAGGAGAAGGTTTTAATACAGGAACTCCAGCATATTTCATTAGAGTTGGGGGGTGTGATGTTGGTTGTCATTGGTGTGATGTTAAGGAAAGTTGGAATCCGAATTTACATCCATTAACAGACGTAAATGAAGTAGTTAATAATGTTAAAAAATACCCTGCACAATCAATAGTTATTACTGGTGGGGAACCTTTAATCTATAACCTTGACTATTTAACAAAAGAGTTAAGTAATAATAATGTAGAAGTTTTTTTAGAAACTTCTGGAGCGCACTCATTAACCGGTAACTGGCATTGGATTTGCTTATCTCCAAAAAAGAATTTACCTCCATTAGAGGAAGTATATGATAGGGCTGATGAATTAAAAGTTATTGTTTACAATAAAAATGATATTCACTGGGCTGAAGAGCATGCTCAGAAAGTAAATAAAGATTGTGTTTTATATTTACAGCCTGAATGGAGTAATAGAGAAAAAGTAATGCCCTTGATCATAGATTATGTTATGAATAACCCAAAATGGAACATCTCTTTACAAACACATAAATACATGCAAATACCTTAGCTAATGAATAAAATAAGACATATACTATCATTGATTCTAGTTCTTGTATTTACAAGTTGTTCAGTAGCTCAAACGGAAGTTAGTTCTACCAATAAAAAAGCAGTAAAACTATTTAATGAAGGTAAAGGGTATTACGATGCTCGTAATAATGAATTAGCTGAATTAAGTTTGTTAGGAGCCTTAGAAAAAGATCCGAATTTTGTTGAAGCCGAATTATTACTAGCGTATGTTTATACTGATGCTAGAATGTATAAAAAAGCATTAACTCATTATGAAAAGTGTATCAAAATAAATCCTGAGTTTTTTCCAGAAGTATATTCATCAGCAGGAAGTTTGCAATTAAAGTTTGGTATTTATGATAAAGCTTTAAAGAATTTTGAAAAATATTTAACATATACTGATGCGCCTTTAATGATGATAAACTTAGTTAAGGATGGTATTAGAGATTGTGAGTTTGCTATTGAAGCGATGAAAACTCCAGTACCGTTTAACCCTGTTAATATGGGAGAGGCTATAAATAGTCCAATGTCTGAGTATTTTCCTGCAGTAACAGTAGATGGGCAAGTCTTTTTATATACCAGACAAACAGAAAGTAAAATGACTTACTCTGGTTTTAATGAAGATTTTTATGTGAGTCATTTTGATGGGCATAATTGGAAAAAAAGTACCAATGTAAAAGCTGTAAATAGCTTAACAAATGAAGGCGCGCCAACTATTTCTGCTAATGGTCGATTTTTGATTTTCACCTCTTGCGATAATCCGGTAGAGGGTTATGGTCAAGGAAGGAAAGGGTTTGGTAGTTGTGATTTGTTTTATACATATGCAGTTGGAGATAATTGGAGTCCA
>CBDUPT010000016.1:0-17370 GCA_965369165.1 uncultured Flavobacteriales bacterium
TAAAAAATATTATTCTCTAAGCTTTTCTTTGTGCTTTTTTAATTGTCTTCTTAGTGCTTCTACTGCGGTATCAGTAGCTTCTTCAAAAGACTTGCATTGCTTTTTGGCAAAAATATCACTGCCTGGAACTAATAATTTAATTTCTGCAACTTTGTTTTCAGTGGCATGAGAATTTTCTACTTTAAGAATAACTTCTCCATCTATGATTTTGTCATAATAATTAGCAAGCTTATCAACTCTATTTTGGATAAACTCAATTAATTTTCTGTCTGCATCAAAATGCACTGAACTAATTTTTAAATTTACTTTCATCTCTTATCCTCCTAATTTTAATTATGCCTTTGGATGGGCTTGTTTATGAATATTTTTTAATTTTTCTATTGTATTATGTGTGTAAACTTGAGTGGCTGATAAATTAGCATGACCTAAAATTTCTTTAATAGTATTTAAATCAGCACCATTGTTTAACATATGGGTAGCAAAGGTATGTCTAAGAACGTGTGGGCTTTTTTTACTTACCGTAGTTACTTGACTAAGGTATGAATTTACGATGCCGTAAACAAGTTTTGGGTAGAGTTTTTTGCCAACTTTTGTTAAAAAGAAATAAGGTTCTTTACTATTCAAAGAAGCTCTAATTATTAAGTAATCTTTTATAAGTGTTGTTAAGTTTGTACCAATAGGAATTAAACGTTCTTTATTCCTCTTACCTAAAACTTTAATTGTGTTATTATTAAAATTGATTGAAGTTGTTTTAAGTTCAATTAATTCTGAAAGACGGGTTCCTGTTGCGTAAAATAATTCTAAAATTAGTTGATCTCTTTTTCCTTCGTAGTCGTTTTTATAAACAATGTTTTCAAAAAGGTTGTTGATTTCGTTTTCTCCAATAAATACAGGTAGCCTTTTTGATGTTTTCGGAGTAATTACTTTTAGAAGTGGGTTTTTATCAACTACTTTATTTTTTAGTAAGTGTTTGTAAAAAGATTTTAAGCTTGAAATTTTTCTGTTAATAGTTCTTGGAGATATTCCTTTTTCTATAAGTTTAACTATCCATGATCTTATAAATGAAGAGGAGACGTCTTTAAATGATTCTATTTCGAATTCAGAAAGAAGGAATTGTTGAAATTGCTCCAAATCTTTTTGGTAAGCAGTAACGGTATGTAGGGAATATCTCTTTTGATGCTGGAGGTAGTCGCAAAATTCAGAAATATGAGGCATAAAAAAAGTAGTTTATCTTTAAAACGTAATAACTCTAATAAAGTTATAAAGATAAACTACTTTGAAGTATTTTTAAAAGAATAAGTTTTTTTATTCTTCAGCTTTTCTTAATTGCTCAACATAGATAGCTTTAATTTTTTCAGCTCTCTTCACAACAGACGGCTTGTCATATTGTTTTCTGTTTCTTAACTCTTTTAAAGCACCAGTTCTTTCAAACTTTTTCTTATATCTTTTAAGAGCTCTCTCTATGTTCTCTCCTTCTTTAATCGGAATAATAATCATCTTGTCCTGTATTTAAATTTTATTTAAGGGCTGCAAATGTAGGTAATAAAATAATACCTACAAATATTTATTTTAAAATTTCTCTTGATATTACAACTTTTTGTATTTCAGAGGTTCCTTCTCCAATAGTCATTAGTTTAGAGTCTCTTAAATATTTTTCAGCAGGATATTCTTTTGTGTATCCATATCCTCCCATTATTTGTACAGCTTCATTACCACATCTTACAGATACTTCACTTGCATAGTATTTTGCAAAAGCTCCTTGTCTAGTCATTGGTAATTTTTTATTTTTTAAATCAGCAGCTTGGTAAGTTAATAGCTCAGCAGCTACAACTTCTGTAGCCATATCTGCTAGCTTAAATGCAATTGCTTGAAATTGTGATATCGGTTTTCCAAATTGTTCTCTTTCTTTTGCATATTGTAACGATGCTTCATAAGCTCCTCTTGCAACACCACAACTTAATGCTGCTATTGAAATTCTACCTCCATCTAATACTTGCATAGCTTGAATAAACCCCATACCTATTTCTCCAATTACATTTTCTTCAGGGATTCTAACATTGTCAAAAATTAGTTCAGCAGTTTCACTGGCTCTAACACCAAGTTTGTCAGTAATTTTTACTGCTGAAAATCCAGGGGTTCCTTTTTCAATAATGAAAGCAGTAATACCTTTACTATCTAATAATTCTCCAGTTCTAATTAATACAACAGCAACATCACCACTTAAACCGTGAGTAATCCAGTTTTTTGTTCCGTTAAGAACCCACTCATTTCCTTCTTTTACTGCGGTAGCTTTCATTCGCATAGCATCAGAACCTGTATTTGCTTCAGTTAGTCCCCAAGCGCCTATAAATTCTCCACTTGCTAATTTTGGTAAATATTTTTTCTTTTGTTCTTCACTTCCATGATAATAAATATGTCCAGTACATAATGAATTATGTGCAGCAACACTTAAGCCAACTCCGCCACAAACTTTTCCTAATTCTATAAGAGCAGTTACGTATTCATGATATCCAAATCCAGATCCGCCATATTCTTCAGGAATATAAATTCCTAACAATCCTAGTTCTCCCATCTTTTTCATTACATCAATTGGGAAATGTTCGTCTTTATCCCATTGATACCTGTTAGGTTTAATCTCCTTCTCAGCAAAATCTCTAACCATTTGAGCTATCATTTGCTGATTTTCTGTTTGTCCAAATTCCATATCCTAAATTTTAAAAGTGTACTAAACTACTAATATTTTGAGAATATTTTGAAAGGATTTCGCTGCCTTTCAAAAAATCTAATTCTACCATAAAGCTAAAACCTGCTACCTTAGCATTTTGCATTAATATTAATTCTGCTGATGCTTGAGCGGTACCTCCAGTTGCTAATAAATCATCATGTATTAAAACATTCCAATCTTTTTTAATAGCGTCTTCATGCATTTCTATTTCTGCTGACCCATATTCTAAATCATAACTATATGAAATAGTTTTATAAGGTAATTTTCCTTTTTTACGAATAGGTATAAATGGAATGTTAAGTTGATTAGCTAACATAATCCCAAACCAAAAGCCTCTACTTTCAATTCCTACAATGGCATCTAGATTTAAGGATTTTACTTGTTTAGCCAATTCATCAACAATGTCTCTTGTTAATTTTGGGTCAAGTAGAATAGGGGTGATGTCTTTAAAAATTATTCCTGGCTTAGGAAAATCAGGAACATCTCGTATTACTTTTTTTATAGTATCAACTAACATTTATTTGATTTTTAAGTATGGTACAATTTTACGATAAACCTCGCTGCTTATCAAGTGAATTTTTTTAATATCTTCTACAGACTTATATTGTCCATTTGCTTTTCGATATTTATAAATTGCATTTGCAGTTTTCCAATCAATGTATGGGTGAGATTGTAATTGTGAAGCTGAAGAAGTGTTAATGTTAATTTTTATTGGTTCATACTTACCAATTACTACTTGATTGATAAATCCATTATATGTTTCTACGCTCATATTCCAAACATCTTTTAGCTGCTCTTTTGATGAAAACCCTCCTAGTTTATCTCTGTGTTTTATAATGATAGCAGCATATTTTTCAGAATAAATACCTTTTAAGTTGGTTAATTCTTTTGCATCAGCAGTATTTATATCAACTTTTTTACTGTAATCTTTTTGTTCTTTTTTAGTGTGTTTTTCTTTTTCAATAGGAAGCAGGATGTAGGGTAATAGTTTTTGGTAATGATCAGGTGATAATCCATAAATTTTTGAAACATCACTCTTGATTTTCCAGCTACCACCTTTAGCTTTGTAATTGAAAATAGTTTTGATTTGCCAATCTTTAAAACCTAATTTTTTCCATTCAGATTTTGTGATGGTGTTGGGGTTAAATTCAAACAGAGTTATGGTTGGATTCTCTTCTTCCGAATTTTTAGATGATTTGTATTCTAAAACATCTGGTAAAAGAATATAAGGTTTGAGTTGTTCAAAATGAGAGTTGTCTAATCCATATATTTTAGCAACATCACTTTTTATTTTCCAATTACCGCCTTTTGATTTGTATTTGTTTATGGTTTTGATTTGCCAGTCTTTAAACCCAAGTCGTTTCCATTCATTATTGGAAATGAAATTGGGGTTGAATTCAAATAATTCAATTGAAAGACTTTTGTTCCGGGAATTATCTTTTTCTTTTAAGTGCTTTTCAAAAGCATTAATTTCTTCCTCAAATTCTGAGAAGTCAGTTTGTTTGGTTGAAGTAAAAGTGTTTGTAAAAAATTGAGCAGCTATTAAAACAGCAATTAATAAAAGTAGAACTACAACGCCTCTTTTCTCTCCACGAGTAAATGCAAAGTAGTCTTTAATGCTCATTGAAAAATGTTTACTTAGCTATAGATTTAATTTTGTCTTTATATAATTTAAGCTCATCCCTAACTTTAGGAGAAAGTAATATTAATCCAATAATGTTAGGGAACACCATCGCAAAAATCATTGCATCTGAAAAATCTATTACTGCGCCTAAGCTGATAGAAGCTCCTATAACAACAAAAATTAAAAAGATTATTTTATAGGCAGTATCCATTACTTTACCCTTCCCAAATAAAAATTTCCAAGCCTGTAGCCCATAATATGACCATGAAAGCATAGTAGAAATAGCAAATAAAACAGCAGCAATTACTAATATCCATGAAAAATGAGGGATTGCAGAATCAAAAGCAGTAGCTGTTAATTCAATACCACCTACATCAGAACTACCGTAGTTAATAAATCCGCCTTCAATATTTGTTATAACTAATACCAATGCAGTCATTGTACAGATAATTACTGTATCAATTAGTGGTTCAAGTAAAGCTACAATACCCTCACTAGCTGCATATTTTGTTTTTACAGCTGAGTGTGCTATAGCTGCAGAACCAACCCCTGCTTCGTTTGAGAAAGCGGCTCTTTGAAACCCTACGATTAAAACACCTACAATACCACCTAGGGCAGCACTAGAATTAAAAGCTCCATCGAATATTAATCCAAAAGCTTTAGGTACAGCTGTTATGTTCATTCCGATAATAATAAGTGCAGCTGCAACATAAATTACAGCCATAAAAGGGACAACCTTTTCAGTAACAGAACCAATCCTTTTAATTCCTCCAATAATAACAACACCAACTAAAATTGCAAGTATTACACCAATGGCCATAATTATTCCGATAATTAAACCAGAAGCACCGCCTTCTAACCCAAGTTTTCCAACAAGTTGAGCTGCAGCTTGATTTGCTTGGAACATGTTTCCACCACCAAATGAACCTCCAACACACATGATTGCAAAGAAGATAGCAAGAACTTTTCCGATTCCACCCATTCCCCTTTCTTTAAGACCTTTTGATAAATAGTACATAGGACCTCCATGAACAGTTCCATCTTCAGTAACCTCTCTGTACTTTACTCCTAAAGTACATTCTGTAAATTTAGAAGCCATTCCTAAAAATCCAGCAAGAATCATCCAAAATGTAGCCCCTGGGCCACCTATAGATATTGCAACAGCAACACCTGCAATATTTCCTAGTCCAACAGTTGCGGATAGGGCTGCAGTTAATGCTTGAAAATGAGTTACTTCACCTTCTGCATTTTCAACGCCAATAGTTTCAAAAATATCTCCACCAGGAGTTGGATCTCCCTCAGCAGGGTCAGCAGTGTGGTGATCGATCTTATCATAATCACCTTTAACAATTTTTATAGCTGTTTTTATTAGTGTGAAATTGGCAAATTTAAAATATAAGGTAAAGAATATTGCTCCTCCAATTAGGACTATTAATACTACTGGTACTGTGTACTCTCCAAAAGATACAGTGTAAAAGATTATTCCTCCAATAAAATCAGCTATAGGTCTAAAAAAAGCATCTATCTTTTGGTCAATTGTTAAAGCAGGTTCTGCTACACTTTCAGCAAAAGTTGCAAGTGGCATTAAAAAAGACAGTACTAGAATTAATAATGATTTTATTTTAGACATAATAAGTTTGATTTTTTTTCAATGAGTGTCAAATATAATTAAAACTTTATGAAATTGGAAAGGGATTGTAAATACATCCTCCAATATTATCGCTGCTTGCACCAGTAACGCTTTTTAAAACATTTATTTTATTTTCCCATCTAAGAATTCCTAAAAAAGCAAAAATTAAAGCTTCTTTATAGTCTATAATATCTTTTTGAGGAATAATTATTTCAACTTTAGATAATGCTTGTATTCTTTCCATTAAGAAAACGTTGTGTGTTCCTCCACCTGTAAAAAGAGCTTTTTCTTTACTAGATAAGTTTTGACTTATTTGAAATGCAATATGCTCAATAAATGTTCTTAATAAATCTTTGTTTGATAGATTACTTTTTTCTAATAAAGAAAATATGTTAAGTTCTACCCATTCATAACCTAATGATTTTGGAGCTGTTGTTTGGTAGTAATCTAATTGATTGAGTTCTTTGTAAAGATCTGGGTTAATTTGTCCTGACCTAGCAATTTCGCCATTCTTATCATAACCTAAGCCTAATTGATTTGCTAAATGGTTTAAAACCATATTTACAGGGCAAATATCAAAGGCCAACCTGTTATTTGCTGATTGAAAGGAAATATTTGAAATTCCTCCTAAATTGATACAGTAATTATATTCAGGAAATAAGAGTTGATCACCAATTGGGACTAATGGCGCGCCTTTTCCATTTAAAGCTAAATCTGTAGTTCTAAAATCACAAACTACTGGCAATTTTGTTAAAGCGGATATGTTTGCACCATTACCAATTTGAAGTGTAAGTTGTTTTTCTGGTTGATGAAAAATAGTATGCCCATGTGATGAGATAAAATCTATTTCATTTTTATCGATATTATATTCAGTAATAAATTGATTGATAGATTTGCCAATAAAATCTCCAATATGGTTATTTAAAAAACTTAATTCTAAACCTGAAAGTGTAGTAGATTTTTTTAACTTGGATTTTAATTCTTTTGGTAATTGGATTGTGTGGGCTTTTTTTATTTTAAAATTCCACTCAGATTTAAAGTCGAAATTGGCGTGACAAATATCTAATCCATCTAAAGATGTTCCGGACATAATTCCAATTACATTATAGCTTTTCATAGGTTTGAAAAATCAGATTAAAAAGTTACTTTTGTTATCCTTTCAAATTTATAAATAATATATGATGAAACGAGTTTAAGATAAACTTCTTCTTATTTAAAGATAAGTTAACAACGAGTTCCATTTGACTTTACAAATAAAATAAATTAAGAACAAATGAATATAGAATTATCAGAAGAACATTTGGCAGTTAGAGATGCCGCTAGAGATTTTGCTCAAAATGTATTAAAACCAGGTGTAATTGAACGTGATGAAGAACAGCGTTTTCCTAAAGATGAAATTAAACAATTAGGAGAATTAGGATTTTTAGGAATGATGGTTGACCCGAAGTATGGAGGAGGAGGAATGGATACTATTTCATACGTTTTAGCAATGGAAGAAATTAGTAAAGTTGATGCTTCTTGCTCAGTTGTAATGTCTGTTAATAATTCACTTTATTGCTGGGGAATTGAAAAGTATGGTACTGAAGAGCAAAAACAAAAATATTTAGTGCCTTGTGCAACGGGTGAGAAAATTGGAGCATTTTGTTTGTCAGAGCCAGAAGCTGGATCGGATGCAACTTCTCAAAGAACAACAGCCGAAGATAAAGGAGATCATTATTTATTAAATGGAACAAAAAATTGGATTACAAATGGTGGTTCAGCTTCTTATTATATTGTAATTGCTCAAACTGATGTAGAAAAAGGACATAGAGGGATTAATGCTTTTATTGTTGAACAATCTATGGAAGGATTTGTAGTTGGAGCAAAAGAAAATAAATTAGGAATTAGAGCTAGTGATACACATACATTATTGTTTAACGATGTAAAAGTTCCTAAAGAAAATAGAATAGGAGAGGATGGTTTCGGATTTAAATTTGCAATGCAAATTTTATCTGGAGGAAGAATAGGTATTGCTTCTCAAGCATTAGGTATAGCTTCTGGAGCTTATGAATTAGCTTTAGCTTATTCTAAAGAAAGACAAGCTTTTGGTAAGCCTATTTCACAGCACCAAGCTGTTGCCTTTAAGTTGGCAGATATGGCTACAGAAATTGAGGCAGCTAGATTATTATGTTTAAAAGCAGCTTGGTTAAAAGATCAAAAACAAAACTTTGATAAAGAAGGAGCTATGGCAAAAGTGTTTGCCTCTAAGGTGGCTATGGATGTGACGGTTGAGGCTGTTCAAGTTCATGGTGGATATGGATTTGTAAAAGAATATCATGTAGAGCGTTTAATGCGTGATGCAAAAATTACTCAGATATATGAAGGTACTAGTGAAATTCAGAAAATTGTAATTTCTAGAGCAATATTGAGAGATTAGTTTTATTTCAAATTTATAAATTAAAAGGAGTAATAAAAATTACTCCTTTTTTTATTGCTGTAAATATTCAGCAACTTTTTCTAACCTGATTCCTCGCGAACCTTTTATTAAGATAGAAGAGTGAGGGAGCTTATTTTCTTTTAAGTGAATGATTAATTCATCACTGTTGTTAAAATAATTAAAGTTGTATTTATTCATTGCTTTGCTAAATTCTTTACCTACAAATATTGCTTTAACATTTAGTGTTTGTGCTTTATTAATAATGTTTTGATGTTCAACCTTACTAATATCACCTAGTTCAAGCATATCCCCTAATATCATTATTTTATTTTCTTTAGGGTTAGAAGCAAAACTATCTATAGCAACAGTCATACTTGATGGATTTGCATTGTAGGCATCTAAATAGATTTCATGGCTATCGGTAATAATTAATTGAGAACGGTTATTTGATGACACATAAGTTTCAATTCCTTTAATAATTTTGTCTTTAGGCACTTTAAAATATTGACCAACACAGATAGCTAGTAAAATATTATAAAAATTATAGCCTCCATAAAGCGTAGAATCAATCTCTATATCATTCCAATGTAATTTAATATTTGGTGTTTCTGATAATAGTAACGCATTACAATCTGAATTGGATTTTCCATATGTATATTTTTGAAACTTTGCAGAAAGTTCTTTTAGTAGTTCATCATCATTGTTAGTAAAAATTAACCCATCATTATCTGCAATGAAATTGTACATTTCATTTTTAGTTTTAATAACACCTTCTTTGCTCCCAAATCCTTCGATATGAGCAGTTCCAATATTGGTAATTATTCCATAATTTGGAATTGCTATTTCACATAGTTCTTTAATTTCTCCAATATGATTTGCTCCCATTTCTATGATAGCGATTTCACAATCTTCATTTATAGATAGTAGTGTTAGGGGGACTCCAATATGATTGTTTAGGTTTCCTTGAGTAAAAGTTGTTTTATAATGCTGGCTTAATACTGAATTGATTAATTCTTTACTTGTTGTCTTGCCATTAGTTCCTGTAATGCCAATGAAAGGGATGTTGAATTGCTTTCTATGGTAATTGGCTAGTTTTTGTAGGGTAAATAATACATTGTCAACTAAAATCGTTTTTTCATTTACATAATACTCTTTTTCATCAATTATTGAATAGCATGCGCCTTGATTAATTGCTTCTTCTGCAAATTTATTACCGTTGAAATTTTCTCCTTTCAATGCGAAAAAAATACAATTGGTTTTTATTTTACGTGTGTCTGTACTTATTCCTGAGCTATTAATAAATAGTGAATGTATATCTTTAATTTCCATAATTGTAAACATAAAAAAAGCTCGAACAACTTGTTCGAGCTTTTTTAAATATAATTAATTATCAATTGTTAATATCCTAATCCAACTGGACTACCAACTCTAGTCATTGCACATCTAAAGCCGATAAAAGAAGTAGAAACATCTTCAGTTAAATATCTTCTTGTTCCAGGAACTGCCCAATAAGCTCTATCTTTCCATGAAGCACCTTTGTAAACTCTAGCTTTATCATTTACTAAAGTTGTTGCTCCAAATTGGTACATACTTTTTGCAGGTTCCTCTTTATCTAAATTAGGGGCTTCAGTCATTTCTCCATAATAGATGTTTGATTCCCAATGTCCATCTAAATGATTGATGTTGTCAGCTTGTTTGTAATTTCTTCTAGCTTGTAAATTATCTTGTTTAGGATCAACGTCTCTATAAGGAATATGCCCTAAGCTATCTTTTTCCATTATTAAGCCATCTTCATCTAAAACTTGAGTTTGATAAACATTACCTCTAAATGGTCTAAAATCATCATTATCTTCTAATGAAAGTGGACGATATACATCCATTACCCATTCAGAAACATTCCCAGCCATGTTGTAAAGTCCATAATCATTTGGCCAATAAGCATAAACAGGTGCTGTAATATCTGCGTTATCGTTTAATTTACCAGCAACTCCCATATTATCCCCTCTACCTCTTTTGAAGTTTGCTAAAATTTGACCAATATATTTTTCATTAGAGTTTCTAATTGCATGACCATTCCATGGGTATAACTTTCTATCAGGAATAAGTTCTTCAATTGTATTTCCAATTAAACCGTAAGCTGCATATTCCCATTCTGCCTCAGTAGGTAGTCTGTAATGAGGGAGAAGTATTCCATCTTCCATTCTAACATTTCTATACTCTCTGTTTGGATCCAAATCAGGAATACCATCTACACGTTTTCCACTTTCGTATTGTCCATAAAGGTAAGCGTTTGTATTGAAATTGTCTTCATTAATTTGATTCGGGTAGTGCTCAAATAAACCTTCTCTTATTAATATAATCTCATTTACACGGTCAGTTCTCCATGCACAAAAATCATTAGCTTGTAACCAATTAACTCCAACTACAGGGTAATCTCTATATGCTGGGTGTCTTAAATAATACTCTACATAAGGTTCGTTGTATGCTAATTTACTTCTCCATACTAAAGTGTCAGGTAAAGCTTTTTTATATACTTCTGGATAATCCGCATCGTAAACTCTTCTTAACCAATATAAGTATTCTAGATATGAGAAGTTTGTAACCTCTGTTTCATCCATGTAAAATGACGAAACAGTTACTGTTCTTGGTATATTATTCCAATCATAATGAACTTCTTGCTCAACTTTACCCATGGTAAAACGACCACCTTCTATTAATACTAGCCCTGGTCCAGTTTCTTGCTCTAAATAAGGAATTTTTTGAAAACCACCATTTTTTGGATCGTTATAATTCCAACCAGTAGAACTTGATTGTTCTTTTTTACATGCTGTAAATATCATTGGAACAACCAATAACAGTAGCAATAATTTTTTCTTTCCTTTTCCTTGTAATTTCATATCTATATGAGTTTGATAATGCTATTTTATAACTAAAAAGAAGGACAACTTATTGTTCTAAATCTTCTTTTTCTTGGTTTACAGTCAAATAACAATCCTGTAGAAAATTCATGAGATCCTGCAGTAGTGTTTGTAAGTTTTGATACTGTAATATCATAACTATAACCAAATTTTAAAATTCCTGTTTGGAATCCAATTAATGCGATAAATGAGTCTGAATTTCTATACCATAAACCTCCCATAATTGGACCTTTACTGTAATACATACCAAAATTAATTTGCAAAAAATCTTGTTGTAACTGTACCAATACATTAGGTGATAAAGATGCTGGTTCACCTTTAGCTTCTAAAGGTAACATTGCTCCAGCGTGGAATGTATACTTTCTTGGTAATGGACTAGTTCCTTCAATTACAGATTCATCCGGCTGTGTTAAGTGGTGTGCAGCAAAACCAACAAAGTATTTTTCACTAAAGCCTAATATACCTGCAGAAAAATCAACGTAACTAGCTGGTTCATCTCTTTTAATTTCATTTGTAGTATATATAAATCCTCTTCGAGCATCTATCATGTCACCAAATGTTAACTTACTCCAATCAACACTTTTTTGTGCCCATGTAGCTTGCAAACCTGCTTTAATTGAAAATTTACGGTTAACAGGAATTTGGTAGGAATACATTCCACTAACCTGAGTTGTAAGTAAAGTTCCTTCACCAGCTCTATCATTCCAGACTAAAAGACCAACTCCTCCTGCAAGGGCATCAACGTGTTGGTCATATGAGGCGCTAGTGGTTATAAAGGATCCACTTATCCCTGGCCATTGATTTCTATAATTTAAAGAAACTCTAGGACAGTGAGCAGTACCAGCAAACGCAGGATTTAGATACAGAGGGTTAGCATAGAATTGCGTAAACTCTGGATCCTGAGCATGAAGTTCCGTTGAAATTAACAACGAAAAAACAGCTGCAATGCTGGTTTTGAGTAAAATTTTCCTTCTCATATATTACCTTTAATCTTAAAAAATTTTACGCAAAAATCTTTTGCCAAGTTTCAAATGTATATAATTTCAATGTATTTATGAAAACAATATTTAACTTTTTGTTGCGTTCTTGCTCTAAAATTGATTTGCGAATGTACTTTAATTAATCTTATTTTTGCTATAAATATTGTATGAAGTATCAAAAAAAAATATCTTTAATTCTTTTATTCTTGCCGATATTGTTGTATTCAAGGGATTATGTTGTAGAACAAAATATTTCTTGGAAGAAAAATAATACTACTAGAATTAATGATTTATCTACAATGAATTTTTTTTCATTCGAAAAAAGTCAATATGATGAAAAAATGGATTTTTTGCCATTTTATTCACACTTATTAACAATTAATCAAGAAGAAATTAACAATGTTGAAGTTATAGAAATTAAATACGAGGTATTACCCTCTGAAGATGTTGTTGGTGTTTCAGGAGTTAGTTATATAAAAGATGATATTCAATTAAGTTTTTCAACACATACAAGTAGGAAAATTAATTACGGTGTTATTAAGTTTTACCCTATTATTAAGATTGGTGGTAGTTATAAAAGAGTTGTCAGTTTTAAAATAAAGGTCATTACTTCTTCTTCTAGATTGAAAGTTTCGAAAAATAATAAGAGTTTTAATTCTAATTCTGTGCTAGCTTCTGGTGATTGGTATAAGTTTGCTATTTTAAATGAAGGGGTGTATAAGTTAGATTATACTGCGCTTAAACAGATGGGGGTAGATGTTGATAATGTAAACCCTAATGATTTTAAGCTTTATGGTAATGGTGGTAAAATGTTGCCTGCTTTAAATTCAGACTTTCGTCCAGATGATTTAGTTCAGAATGCAGTTGAAGTTGTTGGTGCTATTGACAATAGTTTTGATCCTCAGGATTATGTTCTTTTTTATGGACAATCACCACATTCATGGACTTATAATCAGAGCACTGGAAAGTTTGAGCATTTTAATCACCAGTTTAGCGACAGTACCTTCTATTTTATAACTTTTAGTAATACGAGTGAATCTCCTAAACGTATATCTTCTCAAGCAAGCATGTCTAGTCCTAATTTAAATGTAACATCATTTAATGACTATGATTTTCATGAAAAAGATGCGGTTAATTTAATTAAATCTGGTGCTGTATGGCTGGGAGATATTTTCAATGCAACTACTAGTTATAATTATGTGTTCAATTTTCCCAATATTGATGTTTCGTCTCCTGCAAGTATTGATTTGTCAGTTGTAGGGAGGTCTGGGACTAGCAATTCTTTTATAGCTAATGTTTCTAGCTCATCAATAAATCTGCCGTGTAGCGCTGTTAATATGAGTAGTTATACAGGTAAATATGGGTGGCCTACTTCTGGAACTTTGAATTTTACTCCTAGTTCAAGTATAGTAAATATGCAATTAACTTATAATAAGCCAACTTCGGAATCAATTGGTTGGTTAGATGAAATAGAGGTTAATGTGAGAAGGAATTTGGTGATGTCTGGAGATCAAATGTTTTATAGAGATGTTCAGTCAGTTGGATCAGGAAATGTTTCCACTTTTAATTTGAGTAATGCATTAGGGGTGAATAAAGTTTGGGATATTTCAGACCCATATAATATTTTTGAACAGAGTTATGTGTTAGCGGGTAGTAATCTATCTTATAATATAGCTACTGATACTCTCAAATCATTCGTTGCTTTTAATGGGAACTATAAAACTGATATTTATTCTTTAGGTAAAGTTGAAAATCAGAACTTACATGGAATTCAATCTGCTGATATGATTATTGTTAGTCACCCAGAATTTTTATCACAATCTTCTCAGTTGGCTAATTTCCATAATAATGAAGGTTTAGATGTTGTAATTGTTACTCCTCAACAAATTTATAATGAATTTTCTTCTGGATCTCAGGATATTGTAGCGATAAGAGATTTTGTTAGAATGTTGTATGATAGAGCTGTTAACCCTCAAAATGCCCCTAAATACTTGTTGTTATTTGGAGATGGTTCTTATGATAATAAAAACAGAATAGTGGGGAACACTAATTTTATTCCTACATATCAAACTGAGAATTCTGTTGATGTAATCGGTTCTTTGGTTTCGGATGATTATTATGGTTTATTAGATTTGAATGAGGGTACTTGGGCAGGAACTGAATTTGTAGATATTGGGATTGGACGTTTACCAGTTAAAAATCAAGAGGAAGCTAATAATGTGGTAAATAAAATACTGAACTATAATACAACATCAACAATGAAAGATTGGAGAAATAGAATAACTTTCATAGGTGATGATGAAGATAATAATAGACACATGACAGATGCAAATAAATTAGCTATAATAGTTGAAACTAACGAAAAAGACTATAATCCTGATAAAGTATTTTTTGATGCTTTCCAACAAGTTTCAACTCCTGGAGGCAGTAGGTATCCAGATGTGAATAAAAAAATTAATGAAACGGTAAATGAAGGAGCTCTTATTGTAAATTATACTGGACATGGAGGTGAGGCTGGTTGGGGACATGAGCGTGTTTTAACAATTTCGGATATAGAAAATTGGGAAAATTCTAACTTACCATTATTTGTAACTGCAACTTGCGAGTTTAGTAGGTTTGATGATCCTTTAAGGACATCAGCTGGAGAATTAGTGCTTTTAAAACCTCATGGAGGGATAGGTTTGTTAACTACAGTTCGGTTAGTTTTTGCTAGTCCTAATTTTGTGTTGAATCAAACTTTTTACAATCAAGTTTTTCAACAAAATAATGGTGAATATGCTACAATTGGTGAAATATTTATGAATGTGAAAAACCAAAATGCATCGGTTGCTAATAATAGAAACTTTACTCTATTAGGAGATCCTGCCTTAATGTTGGCCTATCCAAAGTATGAAGTAATTACAACAATGATAGACAGTAATGTTGTTTCAACATCTGACACATTAAAGGCTCTTCAAAAAGTTACAGTTATTGGGGAAGTTAGAGATGCTAATGGACAAAAATTAAATGGTTTTAATGGAGTTATTTATCCAACAGTGTTTGATAAGTATAAAACTATATCTACTTTAAGTAATGATGGCAATGTGCCTTTTACATTTAATTTACAGACAAGTAAATTGTTTAAAGGTAAAGTAAGTGTAACAAATGGCGATTTTTCATACACTTTTGTTGTCCCTAAAGATATTGCATACAATTATGGACAAGGTAAGTTTAGTTATTATGCAGAAAATCAAGTAGAAGACGCTAATGGCTACCATTCTAATTTTTATATTGGAGGTACTTCTGATAGTTATACTGAGGATAATAAAGGACCGGAAATAGAATTATTTATGAATGATGAAAATTTTGTTTTTGGAGGGATGACTGATGAAAATCCAATTTTATTAGCCAACATCTATGATTTACATGGAATAAATATGGTTGGTAATGGGATCGGGCATGATATTATAGCAATTTTAGATGAAGAGACCGATAACTCTTTTGTGCTTAATGATTATTATGAAGCGGATTTAAATAGTTACCAAAGAGGGAAAGTGTATTTTCCATTTGAAGATTTAGAAGAAGGTCGGCATACGCTAACAGTTAAAGTTTGGGATGTATATAATAATTCTTCTGAAGCAAAAATTGAATTTGTTGTTGTAAAATCACGAGATTTGGTTTTAGATAAAGTTTATAACTACCCTAATCCTTTTACTACATATACTGAGTTTTGGTTTGAGCATAATCAACCAGGAAAGTCTATGTATGCACAAGTTCAAGTGTTTACAGTATCTGGGAAATTGGTTAAAACATTAGAAAAACACATTTTAAATGAAGGGTATCATTCAACTTCAATTACTTGGAATGGTTTGGATGAATATGGAGATAGGATAGGTAGAGGAGTTTATATTTATAGATTGAAAGTTCGAGCAGAAAATTACTCGGTAGCAGAAAAATATGAGAAATTAGTAATTCTTAGATAAAGCGCAATAATTCTATAACTATGTCGTTTCTAAGTCAAAATTATGCAAGATAACTTGCGTATAAAAATGTATATTTGTTCTCTTTTTAATTAAAATTTGATGAAAAACACACTATTAGCACTTTTAATTGTAGGATTTGTGGCAAAAGTATCTGCCCAAGAAGAGTTAGAACAAAGTGCGTTACAACTTAATACAATAACTACAGCTGTTCCATTTTTATTAATTGCTCCAGATTCAAGGTCAGGAGCAATGGGGGATGCTGGAGTTGCTTCTTCACCCGATGCAAACTCAATGCATTGGAACGTGGCAAAATTAGCATTTGTTGAAAAAGAAATGGGGGCATCGGTTTCTTATTCTCCATGGTTAAGACAATTAGTCCCAGATATTAACTTATCTTATGTTAGCGGATATAAAAAATTAGGTGATGATAATGCGATTGGTGCTTCTTTAAGATATTTTTCATTAGGAGATATAAAATTTACTGATGATAATGGTGCTCCAATAGGAGATTTTAATCCTTCAGAATTTGCTTTTGATATAGGGTATAGTCAAAAATTTGGAGATAGATTTTCAGGTGGGTTAGCTGTAAGATATATTTATTCAAACTTAACTGGAGGTATTGACGTTAGTGGGTCTAATACTCAGGCTGGAAAAGGATTTGCAGTAGATGTTGGTGGTTTTTATACTAATGAAGATGCAGAAGTTTTTGGACAAGAAGCTATTTTTAATGTGGGGATGAACATTTCGAATCTTGGAACCAAAATAGCATATACTAATGATGCAGTAAAGGATTTTATACCTATTAATATGCGATTAGGTCAGTCTTTAACATTTGTTTTAGATGATTATAATACATTTTCTATTCTAACAGATGTAAATAAGTTGTTGGTACCAACACCACCTATTTATGCTACAGATGATTCAGGGCAACCGATTTTCAATACTGAGACGGAGGAATATGAGATAGAGTCAGGAAAGAATCCTGATGTGCCTATTGTTACTGGAATTTTACAATCTTTTAGTGATGCTCCTGGAGGTTTTTCTGAGGAGTTAAGAGAATTTAATATTTCTGCAGGATTAGAATATTGGTACAACAAACAATTTGCCGTAAGAGC
>CBDUPT010000017.1:0-17366 GCA_965369165.1 uncultured Flavobacteriales bacterium
AGAACAGTGATGAATTTGACATTTTTGATGTAATTAAAAATCCTGACGCTTCTGCTCATGAAGAATTAGAAAAAAACCAGGTACTATCTGATGTAAAAAGTTTGATTAAATTTTTACCATCAGATCAAAAAGAAGTGTTGATGATGAGAATGTATTATGATATGAGTTTTAAAGAAATATCAGACACAACAAACGTAAGTATCAATACAGCTCTTGGCAGAATGCGGTATGCATTAATAAACCTTAGGAAAATGGCTGAAGAGAAAAATTTAAATTTATCCCTTCATTAGAAATAATGATAGTTGATTTAGTTAGTTAGAAAAGTTCTTAGCGTTTGCTAAGAACTTTTTTTTATTTATTACATACAATAAACTAAATTAAGAACCGTTTTTAATCTCATAAAGCACAAACTAACATATAATAAAGCCTATGCAAAATTTTACTCACTTTGATTTACAAGAAATAACAGCAAAAGAAAATGAGCTTAAACGGCTCTTAAACTTAACTGAGGAGAAAATGGATTATACTCCAAAAAAAGAAACCATTAACAACATACTTAATTATTCAAAGGCATTAAGTATTAGAAAATCTAAGCAATTAGATTTTATTGAATTGGTTTTAAATTGATTTAAATCCTCCTGAGAAATCAGGAGGATTTTTTTTATAATAGACTAACCTTCAATAAGGCCTTTACCCATTTTTTTGAGCTTACCATTGGTTTTTAGTTCAGCAACAAGCTTGTCTAAAACTCCATTTACGAAAACCTTACTTTTAGGTGTACTATACCATTTAGATAACTCAATATATTCATTTAAGGTAACTTTTACAGGAATAGATTTAAAGTAAAGTAATTCTGTTAAAGCCAGTTTCATCAACATTACATCAACCATTGCAATTCTTTCTACATCCCAATTCTTGGTTTTTTCGCCAATTAATTCAGTATTATCATCATCATTTGATATCGTTTTTCTAAACAAATCTTTAACAAACTTTACATCTTCTTCTTCATCCCTATATAACTTTAACAATGGTGCTGAAGCATCTGAGTTTTTATCAAATTTCTTAATAGTCTTTAAAACCATACTTAAAATAAAGTCCATCTCATCATACCCCCAAAAAATACTTTTATCTTCTAATTCAGAGATTAATAAATCAAAATCAGGAATTATTTTTTTATAAAAATCAACTACAAACTTTTGATCTTCTTCAAAAGATGTTTCTCTGGTTGACATATAATCTTGAAACACCTCGTGCTCTCTTGTAAAGTTGAAAAACTTCAACATTAATTCCTGATCAGCTGACCAAGACAATTTTTTATTTTTAACTTGCTCGTTTAGCGAATTGTTTTCAGCTAACAAAGCAAAAACTGCATTGTTAATGAATTTGGTATTTGGATTTAAGTCTTCATCAGTAGGCAAACGCTTCTTTTTAGCATCTTCCATTTTAAATTTAGATTGATGTATTAATTCTTGACCAACTGTCAACAAAATTAAATACAAATCATGCATTCTCTCTAAACTTAAAAAAAGTTCATTTTCATATTTTCTTTCATTCTTATCATCCGATTGAAAATAAGCGTAAATTGCTTGAAATGTCTTTATTCTTAAATACCTTCTACTTATCATATCTTTTTCTTGTTGCTAATTATTTTTTAGCTTGCTTAATTCTATCTTCTGCCATTTTGTTTGCAATAGCATAAGTAGGAGTATTATTAGTTCTAGAACCGTTAATTATTTCTGTTGTTGTATCATAAATTTGAGCTGCTTTTTCCATTGCCCACTCACTTGTTCTTCCATCAACTTCTGCAAAACAGTTAATTACACCACCTGCGTTAAGCATATAGTCTGGTGCATAAATAATTCCTTTATCCATCACAGCTTTTCCATGTAATGCTTCATTTTGTAACTGATTGTTAGCTGCCCCCGCAATAATAGAACATTTTAACCTATTTAATGTTTCATCATTAACAGTTGCTCCTAATGCACATGGCGCATAAACATCAACATCTAAGTCATAAATTTCATCTAAACCAACTATGGTTGATCCATATTTTTCAGACACCTCTTTTAAACTTGGTTCATGAATATCAGTAACAAAAACTTTTGCTCCTTCATCTGTTAAATGTTTAATCAAACATTGCCCCACATGTCCCGCACCTTGAACGGCTACTTTAATTCCGTTTAATGAATCGTTACCAAATTGAGCCTTAGCACAAGCCTTCATTCCTACATAAACACCATAAGCAGTTACAGGTGATGGGTCACCACTTTTACCTGGCAAACCTGCTACATGATTAGTTTCTTGATTTACCCAAACCATATCTTGTGGAGAAATACCAACATCTTCCGCAGTAATATATTTACCACTTAACGAATCAACAAATTGACCAAACCTTCTAAATAAAGCTTCATTTTTATCAGAATGAGAATTTCCGATAATCACTGCTTTTCCACCGCCTAAATTCAATCCTGAAATTGAATTTTTATAAGTCATCCCTCTTGACAATCTTAACACATCGGTTAAAGCGTCCTCTTCCTTTGCATAACTCCACATTCTAGTCCCTCCTAAAGCAGGGCCTAAAACTGTATTATGAACAGCTATAATTGCCTTTAACCCTGTTGCTCTATCTTGACAATACAACACTTGCTCATGATCCATGCTCACCATTTGAGCTAATGGATTTTTTTCATCAGCTGAAATCTCTTTTAATTCTAAAATATCTGCCATTGTAATAGTTTTTTAAGTTTTAACTTTTTATAAGGTTAAAGATAATTACTTTTGAAACCTCATTAAACTTTATATTTTTCCCTATTTATAGGGATGCAAAGTTAATGTTTTTACTGAATTGTGTTCGCTATTTTTGAATTATTTAAAAGCCATTTCAGTAGTTTAATTATTAAATGAATGAAATCCTTAAAGCATCTTAATAAATACATACTAAAGTACAAGTTCAGACTACTACTTGGATTTATATTTATTATCTGCTCTAATATCTTTGGATTATTTCCACCAAGATTAATTCGAGAAGCTTTTGATTTAGCTGATGCTCAACTAAATGGAAACAAAATTGAATCCGATTCTTTTTTAACCCCTTTTTTTCAAGATTTAACTTTTACTCAAATTATTTTAACTTTAGGCGGTATTGTTTTAACACTAGCAATAATCAAAGGTATATTCACTTTTTTCATGCGTCAAACTATAATCATAGTCTCTAGACTAATTGAGTTTGATTTAAAAAATGAAATATTTAACCATTATCAAATTTTAGATTCATCATTTTATAAACAAAATAACACTGGTGATATTATGAATAGAATTAGCGAAGATGTTAGCAAAGTGAGAATGTATTTAGGTCCTGGTTTTATGTATACTCTTAATTTAATTGTTCTATTTACCCTAGTAGTTTACAAAATGTTTTCTATAAACCCTAGACTAACCTTATACTCTCTTGCTCCACTACCTATTTTATCAATTATAATATATTTAGTAAGTAATTTAATTAATAAGCAAAGTCAACAAGTACAGGCTAAATTATCTGACATCACAACCCTATCACAGGAAACTTATTCAGGCATTAGAATTTTAAAATCTTTTGTGAAAGAAAAGTTTTTCATTTCTAAACTTAATCAAGAAAATGAAGAATATCGAACACGTTCTATGAATTTAGTAAAAACAAACGCATTCTTTTTCCCTACAATGATGCTATTAATTGGGTTAAGCACAATTTTTACTATTTATATAGGTGGTCAAGAGTATATTGCCGGAAACATTACAAAAGGAAATATCTTAGAATTTGTAATCTACATCAACATGTTGACTTGGCCAGTAACTGCAATAGGTTGGGTTACATCAATAATACAAAGAGCAGCTGCATCCCAATCTCGAATTAATGAGTTTTTAGCTACCCAACCAAACGTAAAAAACACCTCAATAAAATTAGAAAATATAGAAGGAGAAATACAATTCGACAACGTATCTTTTACCTACCCAGAGTCTGGAATTGAGGCAATTAAAGATGTCTCTTTTAAAGTAAAAAAAGGAGAAACATTAGCTATTATTGGTAAAACAGGTTCTGGAAAGTCCTCAATCATTAATTTACTTTTAAGAAATTACGATCCAAATAGAGGTGAAATTTTAATTGATAACAAAAATATAAAGTCTATCAATCTTGATAATTTTAGAGAAAACGTTGGGTTAGTTCCTCAGGAAGTATTCCTATTTTCTGATACTATTGAAAACAATATTGCTTTTGGCTATAAATCCAATATGCCAGATAAATCAGTAATTGAAAATGCTGCGAAAGATGCAGCCATCTATAGTAACATTATTGAATTTCCAGATGGCTTTAAAACTAAAGTTGGAGAGCGAGGAGTTACACTTTCTGGCGGTCAAAAACAACGAATATCAATTGCCAGGGCAATAATAAAATCTCCAAAAATCTTAATATTTGACGATTGTTTATCCGCTGTAGACACAGAAACTGAAGATAAGATTTTAAACAATCTAAATAGGATAATGAAAAATAAAACTTCCATCATTGTAAGCCATAGAGTCTCTTCGGCAAAAGGCGCAGATAAAATATTAGTTCTTGATAATGGTGAAATTATTGAAAATGGTACACATGAAAGCTTACTAAAATTAAAAGGAAGTTATTATGAAACCTATCAAAATCAATTATTGGAGGAGGAACAAAATAAAAATGAATAATATTTTATTATTTGTTGGTTAACTGATTATTAATATATAAATTTGCAGCCCTTTAAGAGGAATTAAAAATAAGAGTTATGGATGCGATTAAATTTGTAGAAAATGAATTATCTCCAGTTGCTGATTTCCCAGCGTTTGGAGCAGGTGATACAATCACAGTTTATTATAAAATTAAAGAAGGAAATAAAGAAAGAACTCAGCACTTTCAAGGTACAGTATTACAAAGAAGAAATACTGGTGCTAACGAAACATTTACAATTAGAAAAATGTCTGGGGGAATTGGTGTAGAAAGAGTATTTCCTTTAGCATCTCCATTTATCGAAAAAATTGAAGTGAACAAACACGGTAATGTTCGTAGAGCTAGAATTTTCTACTTAAGAGAGAGAACTGGTAAGTCAGCAAGAATTAAAGAAAAGAAAATTATTAAAAAATAATTTTCACCTTTATAATACAAAAATCCCGAAGAATTATCTTCGGGATTTTTTTTGTTTAAAAACACACAAACAGCGTTAAAATAAAGACTAAAGAAACTATTTATTCGACCAAAAATTATATTGTATTTTCTTATTTCATAACTATTGAAAATACCACAAAAGATGGTTAAATTTGTTATCCTATCAATTAACTAAAACAAGGTATGAGGCAATTAAAGATTACCAAATCTATTACCAATCGGGATAGTGCTTCGTTGGATAAGTATTTACAAGAAATAGGCAGGGAAGAATTAATCACTGCTGAAGACGAAGTAGAATTAGCCCAAAAAATAAAACAAGGAGACCAAATTGCTTTAGAAAAATTAGTTAAAGCTAACTTGCGTTTTGTTGTTTCTGTTTCAAAGCAATACCAAAATCAGGGATTAACTCTTCCTGATTTAATCAACGAAGGTAATTTAGGTTTAATTAAAGCTGCACAGAGATTTGATGAGACTAGAGGGTTCAAATTTATCTCTTATGCGGTATGGTGGATTCGTCAATCTATTTTACAAGCCATAGCAGAACAAGCTCGTATAGTTAGACTTCCTCTTAACCAAGTTGGTTCATTAAACCGTATTAACAAAACCTTTTCTAAGCTAGAACAAGAATTTGAAAGAGAACCTTCTCCTGAAGAAATTGCTGAAGTTTTAGAGATTGAAAAAGAAAAAGTTACCGAATCACAAAGTATTTCAGGAAGACACGTATCCGTTGATGCTCCATTTAAAGATGGTGAAGACGGAACTTTGTTAGATGTTCTATCTAATGGGAATTCACCAAATACTGATATCAGCCTAATACACGAATCTTTACAAAGAGAAATTAATCGTTCACTCTCAACTCTAACTGATAGAGAAAGAGATGTAATCAAAGATTTCTTTGGTATTGGAATACCTCACCCACTCTCATTAGAAGAAATTGGGGAAAAATTTGGATTAACCAGAGAAAGAGTTCGTCAAATTAAAGAAAAGGGTATTAGACGATTAAGACACACATCAAGAAGTAAATTATTAAAAACATATTTAGGTTAAAAAAGCATGGAAATGTTAAACGAAAAATCGGCTTACGAAGCCAAACTTAATGAATACGTTAGTGATGAAAAAGCTGCCGTAAGTCTAATTAGCTCTATCGGACATTTAATGTACGAGAAATCTATAGAGTTAGTACTATTTAGGAACCCTTTGGTAGATCAAAGTATTTCTCAGGTACTAAACCTTCACAAAAAAGCAAAAACTATTTCTTATAATCCAGTAGGCATCCAAGAAACCTCATCATTAGCTAAAGAAATAGAAAGTTTAGACATTGCTCCTTCTAAAATTGATATTGGAAGGTTAGCTAGTGAGTGGGAAACTGAAAAATCTAACTTCAGCTCAATGGCTGATTTTTTAAATAATAAGTTAGCCAACTTTACAAACTCTAATGCAACAGAACTAAACCCAAAAGATGTTGTTTTATATGGTTTTGGACGTATTGGTAGATTAGCTGCTAGAGAATTAATTAAACAAGCCGGAAAAGGTCAACAATTAAGACTAAAAGCAATTGTTACACGCTCCGTAACAGCTAATGATATTATTAAAAGAGCAGCATTATTAAGAAACGATTCTGTTCATGGTTTCTTTTCTGGAACTGTTCAAGAAGATATAGAAAACAAAGCATTAATCATCAATGGACAAATTGTTAAAATGATTGAAGCTAAAAACCCAGAAGATATTGACTACCCATCTTATGGAATTAATGACGCATTAATAATTGATAACACAGGTGTGTTTACTGACAAAGAAGCCTTAGGCAGACATCTAAAAGCTAAAGGTGTTAGTAAGGTTCTATTAACAGCCCCTGGTAAAGAAATTCCAAACGTTGTATATGGAATTAATGAAAGTACTTTAGATATTGATGGTGACAATATATTTTCTGCAGCATCTTGTACAACTAACGCTATCTCTCCAATACTATACACTATAGAGAATACTTTAGGAGTTATAAAGGGTCACATTGAAACTGTTCATGCTTACACTAATGATCAAAACTTACTAGACAATATGCATAAAAAGCCTCGAAGAGGTAGATCTGCAGCAATTAATATGGTAATTACTTCAACCGGTGCTGGAAAAGCAGTAACAAAAGTGATTCCTTCATTAGCTGACAAATTAACTGCTAATGCAGTAAGAGTTCCTACTCCTAATGGATCTTTAGCTATTTTAAGTTTAAATGTAGAAAAAGAAACTTCTGTTGAAGAACTAAATGAAATAATTAGGAAAGCAGCGCTAGAAGGTGGATTAGTTAATCAAATTAAATATGAAATTGATCCTGAATTAGTTTCAAACGATATTATTGGAAATATTTGCTGTTCTGTTTATGACAGTAATGCAACTATTGTATCTAACGATAAAAAGAACATTGTTCTATACGTATGGTATGACAATGAGTTTGGATACACTAAACAGGTTATCCGTTTAGCAAAATATATTGCAAAAGTTAGAAGATTAATATATTACTAATCTTTCGAATTTTAGATAATTTTGAGAGGCTGAAAATATTTTCAGCCTCTTTCTTTTTTTTACAATTATGAATAATAATAAAAATACGCGTTTACAAAATATTATTAAAGATTTAGCAGCATCCGAAGAAAAGAAGGTATTAACTGCTATTAAGCAATTAAGAAAACATGGAAAGCCTGAAGCTATTAGACCAATTGCCGAACTTTTGAAAAACACAACAAATGAAATTGTAAAATCTGAAGTAATTAGTTTACTTTATGATTTAAAAGAGCAAAATGTTGTAGATGAAATAATGTCAGTAATAGAAGATGATTATTTTGTTGATGAAAAAGCTATATTAATTTCTATATTTTGGCAATCAAGCCTTGATGGAAGTGAGCATATATCTTTATTAGTAAAAGAAGCTATCAAGGGTGATTACATGATATGTATTGAGGTTCTTACTGTTATAGAGAATTTTGATGCTACTTTTCAGGAAACTGAAGTTGAAGATTTAAAATTTGATATGGATGAAGCTATTGCACAAGAAGAGTCTGAAAAAATAAATATACTAATTGGTATTCGAAAAATACTTGATGAGTTGAATTTAGAGTTTTAATAAAAAAAGCCAGCTTATAAGCTGGCTTTTTTTATTAAAAGAAAAAAGCTATTGCCCTCCTCCAATTCTTATCCCAACCTTAAGGTTAATTCTAAAATCAATTGCTAATTCATTACCAACATATGGAATATAATCATTTTCATCCAAATCATCAGTACCTAAATCTTCCGCTTTTGAATTACTATAACTAACTGAGGTAGATACAAATTTACCTATTCCACCAGTAATTTCTAAAAACATAACCCCTGAAGTTTTCCACTTATAACCACTCATTACTCCTAGTGCAAAACCACTTGATGAAACATCAGTTTTATGAATCGGAAATAAAGGGTCAAAATCATCATTATCTACATCAGTAATTATAAAAGAATTATCTGTTGATTTTGATGTGCGATACTTAGCATATAATCCAATATAAATTCCATCATTACCTTTATTAGGAGTGAGATATGATTTAAACTCTGGAATAATATTCATTTCAGAATAATTTAAATCACCATCAAGAAAAGAATATTGATTTTTCATATCACTAAACATATTCTTTGACGTAAAATTAACATTCAAACCTATAGAGTTTTGGTCGTTAATCAAGTAATCATAACTAAGCCCATATTTTGAAAAGGCAAAGCCTAAAACATCTACACTAATATCATGCTGAGCTTTCAAACCAAGTCCTGAAGTAAAAAGTAGTGCTCCAATTATTATTTTTTTCATAATATTTTTTTTTTATTATATACTACCAAAGAGACTTATAAGTTACATTTTTAGGTTGTCCATTACCGTAAGCAACACCTATATCTCTAATAGCTTTAATTCTTTCACTCTCTTGTTGCTGTTCTTTCATAACATATTTCCACTCACGAGCATCAATTTGTTTAACTTTTGCAGCAATTTTATTTGAAAGCACCTTAGCCTGTCCATAACAAGAAGCATCAGGATTAATACTTGCCAATATAGCTCCAGCTTTTTCGGCAGCATCCATATCTTGAGAAGCATTCCAAATTCCAGTAGCTTCCGATAATTTAAACTTACACTCTTTATCAATTTGTTTTTGATACATAGGTTTAACAGCATCCATAGCTTTGTTATAACATTCCCCACAAGCGTTAGGTACTGAAGTTAATTTAAAAATTGCTTCATCAAATTTATCTTGATCTGCTAATGTTTGTGCTTCTTTAATAATCATATCACAGTTATTTTTGTAATACTCTATTATTTTAGCTTTTCCTTCATCAACAAAAGATTTTAATTCAGGGTTATTTGTATTAATTTTTTTGATACCTGACATATAAGCTTTTGTTGGATTAGTCCCTACACCTTTTACAGACATATTATGGCTAGCAAATACTTTACCATCAAAACCATCTCCAATATAAACAGTTACATCTAAATTATAAGCATGCATTGTTGGTGGGCCAGGAACAATATCCTTTGTCACCACTGTTACATTGGCTGTAATTATAAATCGAGTATTAAACGAACTACCAGCTAAACCACTTTTTGTAACAACCTGTGTCAACTTATTAGCTAACATCTTTCTAGCTCCAGCTGGCATATTCTCAATTTGCTGGGGAACGTACGCTGTCATCATCACACGTCCCATATCATCTGCAGTAGTTTTCTTTTGAGCAAAGCTGTTAGCACTTACCAAAATTAATCCTGCAACTAATATTTTACTTAATTTCTTCATAGTTATATAATTTAATTATTTACCACCTAAGATAATTGTTACTTCTCCTAGGCCTTTAGTCATAACTTTATTTACAATTAGGTAAGGTTCTTTTTTCAACATTTTACTTAAGCCTTTCCCAAATCTTCTAGCATCTTGAGCTCTACCTTTAGCATCAAACATATCAATTCTAACTTGCTCGAAGAATGCCATATTCTCAGTCATATCGGTCAAACTGTATCTACCTTTAGCAGTATTATCAGCCATCCAATTATCAATAATATCACCTAGTTCTTCACCGTCATATTCTGACTCTAAATCACCATCAAAACCATCCCAAACCTTCACTCTAACAATAATTTCTCTACCATTAGCAAACATATCTTCAAAATGAGTCATTAACTGAGCATTAAAATTATCGATATGAGCTGTTACTGATTCTTGTAATAATACAGGCACTTCTGCTGAAAATGAAGGTGCACCAGTACCTTGAGCTGAAGCAACTTGCTTACCAGTATAAGCATCTAGACCTCTTAAGATAAATGTTACTGATTTTTTAGGTCCAGTAGTATTAATCTTCCATGTTAATTCCATAATAATATCAGCCTTAGCAGTTTTCTTCAATACATCTAATGGACTCTCTGCTATACCATAACCATCTTTAGATTCAGTCATATTATCTTCTGCAGCATTTTGAGCTAAAATTTTCATTTGTTGTTCCAAATCCTTTAATGGGAAACCTCTTTCAGACATCATTCCATTTATAGCACTCACAACTAATTTAGCATCAATATTTTCTTGAAATGCTTTTTTATAATCAGGAACTTTAATTGTTGAACCTTGATTATCAAACTCTGTAAAATAACCTTGATCGATACACCAAGCTTCACTTGGAACAACCATAATGGTAGGCTTTTTTGCTTGTCCAAAGGCAGAAATAACTCCAACAGCAACAAGGCTTAACGTTATAAATATTTTTTTCATCTTATTTTTGTTTATTGTTTTTTAATACTTTAATTATTTTGGTAGAATACCATCTTGAATCATTCTTTCTTTCAATTTTGCTCTTTGAACTCTTATGATAACGCCATAAGTAACTTGGTCTCCAGCTTTACCTCTTCCTTTTACAACAGAAAAATGTAAATCAGAACCATCTTCGCTAGTTATGAATTCTGTGTATGGTCCACCATCAGCAAAAAATGCATTAAAATAGTCCTCTTTTTTCTCTCTAATATTTGAATCAAATAATATTGGTTTTGAATTACATCCTTTATTACTTCTTATTCCTTTAAAAAGAACATCTGAAAGTCCATTTTTCTTAGCTTGTTCAACAGCATCTTCTCTATTTCTACCACTTCCCCAACCTTTCACAGTTTGAGAACCATCACCTTCTGCTCCTATGCATTCTGTTTCATAATTGTAGTTTCCTGCCACATTTCTTTGTGGATCACCACAAGAAGTAAGTGCTACTGTTACAGCTAACACACCTCCTAAAATATAGTTTAATTTTTTCATAGTCATTTATTTTAAAATCCTGAAGACAATCCTCTAATAATACCAGCTGCTTCTAAATCTTTTCTTAAGTCATTAGTATTTACAGTTACAGTAACACCAACTTTATATTTATACCCTTTCAATTTAACCCCTATAACTTCAGGTGTTGCATCTCCAGAATGAGAAACATACTTCATATACTTACCACCATCAGCAAAAAATTCTTCAAAAAATTCTTTCTTTTGATGCTCAATAGAAGGATCTGCTACTAGTGCTTTTTGAGATGTACATCCTTGACCTCCCCCAGAGTAACCTTGAAAAACCATACCGTGAACAGCATTTTTCTTAGCTTGACCTGTAGCCACTTTAGCATTTTTTGAGTAAGACCAAACCTTAATAACCTTAGTTCCAGGTTTACCTATCCCAACACATTCAATTTCATATTTCCATGCCTGTGTATCATTATTAGCTTTCTTTTTCTTGCTAATTTGTGCATTAGACACCATTGCAAAAGCAAGACAAATCATAGTTATTACACTTGCTTTATTAATTATTTTTTTCATAATTATTTGATTTTAGTTATATATTTAATTTTAATTTATTTGCCTAATTAACATACCTGGAAAAAAACCTTTGCCACCCTTAAAATGAGTAAACTCAAGATCATTTTCTGGCTCAATAGGGTTTCCATTATCATCTAAAGGCTCTTCACCTGCAGCATAACGATTATCCCATATTTTCTTTTTATCAACTTTTATTACACCTTTACGCTTATAAGTTAATTTACCGTCTTTACCATATTCTTGCATTAACACTTCGTACTTATCTCCACCCTCTAAACCTTCTTTCATTCCGATTTTTGCTCCTAAAGGGTCAGCACTTACTAATGGAGTTTTAGTTCTAAATGCTTCAAATTTTCTTTGTAATTTATTATAAACTGAATTAATAGATTTTAAAGTCGCATTTTTAATAATCATGGTTTCACTTTCAGCATTTGATCCTAATCCTGTCACCAAAGCTTTTGCTTTTTGATAACCTAAAAGTTTCAATTGGAATAAATCAGAGTTCTCAAACAATTCTTTTTTTGCAGGATCAACGCTAGTTGAATCCATCCACATATCCATGTAAAAAACAGCTTCAGTAGAATCGTTCCACTCTAGTTGGTATAAATATGCAGTTGTCCATACAGAGTATCCTTCTCTAGCCTTATTATATGTGTTTTTTGCTTTATCTTGAGCTAACTTTCTAAGCTCTTCCATTTTAATTCCTTTAGTCAGGTCAATTGCAATATCATAAGCAATTTTCGCAGCCTCTTCATTACTCACAAATTTTGAATAGTTCACAACAACAAAAGTATTACCAAGCAAATCGATACCAGCATCTTTTAACATGTCGACACCTCTTTCCATGCTTCCAGCCTTTGCAATATCTTGAGAAGACGCATCATAAGCCCCTCTTTCTTGAATAAGAGACATATCAAAAGCCCCATCTTCCGCTTGATTAAACCATTTTGCAATAATTTTATTGGCAACTTTATTATCCTGAAAATATTTAGTTATAGCCGGACTTAAATCTTTGTCCTTTTTACTTTTACCATCTGTTTCTTCTGGTGCTATTAGTTCTTGATAAGTTGCTAAATCAAATGATTTATCACCAACAGTGTGATCATTATATTTATCAGGGAATGGTGCTTCATTAAAAGTTGAAACAATTAAATCTTTCTTAGGGAGGTTTGCATCTTCAATAATCATTGTATGCAAAGAACTCCTTCTATATTTTACTATTCCATCTTCTTTTCCTGATTTATGGATTTTTCCATCATCTTTCTTTTCTTTTTTCTCTTTTTTATTCTCCTCCTTTACTTCTTCAACCTTATTCTCCCCTTCAACTTCTTGTGCTATCCCTATTTCAACAAAAAGCATTGAAACTGCAATTAAGGATAGTTTTATGTAATTATTTTTCATTTTTTCGCCTTGTTTTTTTTACATAAAAAAGAAGGTGATTTAACAAACCACCTTCTTTTTTAAAATATTACTGTGCTGCTCCTTGACTCTTAATCATTTCTAATTGACCAGGAATAGCTGCCTGAGTGGCATTTAATGCTTTAGTTGCTGCCTTTACAGCTTTCACTGCCTTTGGTTTATCCTTCATTGGCATACCTGAAGCTGCATCTCCAGCAGCTTTTGATTTAGCTAATAAAGCTTTTACATCTTCCATCTGCTTATCTAAATCAGCCTTCATATCACCAGCTTTATCAGCACTATTTGCTGCATCAGATAAAGTTTTTGTTATTTCTTGATTTTTCTCATAAATATCAAAAGAAGAACTAACAAAAGAATCTACTTCTCCGTTTCCAACCTTAGCTGGTCTTTCTATAACCTCTTCAGTTTTTGCTTTTTTCTCTTTCTTTGCTTTCTTTGCTTTCTTCTGTGCAGAAGCATCTACAGACAATCCTGTAATTAATAATGTTACAAATAATACTTTTGATAATGTTTTTAAAGTCTTCATTTTAATAATGTGAATTAGTTAATAATTATTTTTTTGATAGTTCAACAAATATAATCTAAAAACCCACATTCTAAAGGGATTTATCTATTTTGTTGATTATTTAACAATTCATTAACAAGATACACTTAAAAGTCAAAGCCAAAGAGACATACAGCTATGTGGGTTATTAACATTTATGATATTTGATTTATATATTTATTCAAATTTCTAATAGAACTATTGAATGTAAAACTATTATTTACCAAAAAATAATTCTCTTGATCAATTGTTTTTGTAAATGCTATTTTAGCTAATTTCAATTTATTACTATCAAAAGTAAATTGGTTTAATAATAAGATTACTTGCTTAGTAGTTAAGTTATTATATGCTAACGCCTGTTTAGCAATGTTTAATTTATGAGTATCAAAATTTTCTCTATCTAATGTATTAATCAATTTATTAAAACTAACGTAAGACATAATATTTCCGTAACTCCCACAATTTTGATGGGCTCCATGATTATATCCATTTGAATATACTCCATTATTACTATGATTATTATTAACCTGTCTCTTAGGTCCTTTTCTAGTAATCTTCAATTGTAATTTTCTATTAGAAGTTACTGTAGCTAATACTTTACTATTTACTGGAATACTTACAGTACCATTATACATAACCCTTGTTAACACCCCATACCCATGTGGATTTCTTTGATGTTTAACAACCTTTATTTGATGTATACCAGGTTGGATATTTTGAATACTGAAAAAGTTATCTTTTCCATATTCATAATTATCTACAAAAATTTTAAAAGAAGTATTATTCCATAATTTCAACTTAAAGTCTGACACTGGAGCATAACTTCTATTAGCATTTACTGTTACTATACTTAATAGCAATACTATTAATAAACTTACATTTTTCATAATTCGTCCTCCATCTTTGGTTTATAGTGAAGCTTAAATTCAAATGCTATGCCAAACTTTATGGAATTATTTTTGTTCTAACATCAATAAGAAAAAATATACCGCTCATAACATTTTACTAAAAGCTCATTTTATTTTTAGTTAGATTTGTTATAAATACAATTTTTATGAAAAGAATACAATTATTATTAATTACCGGACTACTTCTAATATGTAGCAGTGGATTTTCACAATATATCCAAAGTGAAGGAAGTAAAAAGTTTGATGCTTTACTTCAATTAATAAACTATGCATATGTAGATTCAACTGACGAATCTAAAATAGTGGAAAAAGCAATTATTGCTTCATTAAAGGAATTAGATCCTCACTCTGTTTATATTCCAAAAGAGGAGCTAAAAAAAATGAACGAACCATTAGTTGGAAATTTTGAAGGTATTGGAATACAATATAACATTCTACATGATACCTTACTAGTTGTCTCACCTATTTCTGGTGGACCATCAGAAAAAGTTGGTTTAATGGCAGGAGACAAAATTGTTGAAGTAGATGGTGAAAGCATTGCAGGAATTGGGATACAAAACAGTGATGTTCAAAGTAAATTAAGAGGAAAGAAAGGCACAAAAGTAAACCTAGGTATTAAAAGAAGAAGTAACAAAGAAATATTAAACTTTACTATCACAAGAGATAAAATACCCATTTTTAGTGTGGATGCAAGCTACATGGCTGATGATGAAATTGGCTATATAAAGGTTAACAGGTTTGCCCGAAATACTATTGAAGAATTCAAAGACGGCCTTTCTAAACTTCAAAAACAAAACATGAAACACCTCATAATAGATTTAAGAGGTAATGGCGGTGGGTACTTACAAACAGCTATACAACTTGCTGACGAAGTTTTAGATGACAAAAAATTAGTTGTATATACTGAAGGTGTAAAAAGCCCTAAGCAAGAATATTACACCACATCAAAAGGTGGTTTTGAACAGGGTAAATTAGTAGTTTTAATTGATGAAGGTTCTGCTTCTGCCTCTGAAATACTTTCAGGTGCAATACAAGATTATGATAGAGGATTAGTTATTGGAAGAAGATCATTTGGAAAAGGTTTAGTTCAAAAACCATTTACATTGCCTGATGGATCTGCTATAAGACTAACTGTATCTCGCTATCATACACCTTCCGGCAGATGCATACAGCGCCCATATGACGATGGAAAAGAAGAATATTATAAAGAATATTTAAGACGTTTAAATAATGGAGAGTTTATTAGTGCTGACAGCATTGATTTACCAGACTCTTTACAATACAAAACGTTAAATAGTAAAAGAACTGTTTATGGTGGCGGTGGAATTATGCCCGATGTTTTTGTTCCTGTTGACACAACCTTGTATTCTGACTATTTTGGTAAAGTTAATAGAAAAGGATTGTTTAATGAATTTGCCCTAACCTATACTAATATTAACAGAGATGAATTGTTAGCAAAATACAAAACCGTAAAAGATTTTAATACTTCATTTAATGCTGAAGAAGAACTACTAAATGATTTTATTGCCTTCGCTGAAGACAATGATGTAGAAAAAAAGGAAGAACAAATTGAAACTTCAAAAAAGGTCCTTGTTATTAGGTTAAAAGCTTTAGTTGCAAGAAACCTTTGGGACACTTCCGCATATTTTCAAATTGCCAATGAATTAAACGACTCTTATTTAAAAGCAATAGAAGAAATAAACAGCAATACATTTAAAAAAGAAAAGTTAGTTTACAAATAATATAATTTACAGTTTTTGTATTTTTATGAAAAATTTATAAATTATGAAAGAAAATATCAAAATTGGTTTATTAGGTTTAATTGCATTAACCTTAGTTGTTGATGTATTTTTTAGTGATGACAGTCCTTCTAGAAGAACTGCTATTGAAAATGATACAGCTCCACAGAGTAATATTGCAGCTAACCCTGCTCCAAACAATTTAGTTAATCCAATAACTAGCCCTCTTAATAATCCTGCAGCAAATCAACCTGCACCTGCACCAAAACTTTCAGAAACTAGAGCTAAAACAACAGTTAAATTTGCTGAGACATCTCATAATTTTGGAACTATTCAACAGGACACTAAAAACACTAAAATCTTTAAATTTACCAATACTGGTAATGAGCCTTTAATTATTGAAGATGCTCAAGGCTCATGTGGATGCACAGTTCCTAAATTCCCAAAAGAACCAATTAAACCTGGTGAGACAGGTGATATTGAAGTAGTTTATAGTCCAGGAAAACAACAAGGTGCCCAATCAAAAACTGTAACTATTACTGCTAATACCAATCCTATTACATCAACTATAGTTATTTCTGCAGAAGTAGAAGTTCCTCAATAAAAATATACGGGATAAAAAAGGCTTCTAAAATTTAGAAGCCTTTTTTTATTCCAATTTCCTATAATAATAAAGTTTATGCTGAATTAAGTCTGGATGAAAAATCTTAATTAAATCTTTCAATACTCTTTGGGGATAAACAGTGGCTGACTCCCA
>CBDUPT010000018.1:0-17189 GCA_965369165.1 uncultured Flavobacteriales bacterium
AACTCCTCCAGCAACTGCTGCAGCCATTGTTCCGTATTTTTTTAATTTATCTTGTAAAGATTTTTTCATGTTTATAAATTTTATCGTACCAAAAATAAAAAAAAAGGTCAAAAAAAAACCAAACAACCCTAATTATTTTTTGCTTTTTTGTTCCTTTGCAAAAAAAAAGAAAAATGAAGCCATTAGTAAGTATATTTATGGGCAGTACCAGCGATTGGCCGGTAATGCAAAAAACTGCCGAAATATTAAATGAATTTCAAATTCCATTTGAGGTAAATGCTCTATCTGCACACAGAACTCCTGATGCTGTTGAACAGTTTGCTAAAAATGCAAAAGATAATGGTATAAAAGTAATTATTGCTGCTGCTGGTATGGCTGCACATTTACCAGGTGTAATTGCTGCAATGACTCCGCTACCAGTAATTGGTGTTCCAATAAAGGCTAGTTTAGATGGAATGGACGCCTTATTAGCAATAGCTCAAATGCCTCCTGGAATTCCCGTAGCAACAGTTGCTATCAACGGTTCTTTAAATGCAGGTATTTTAGCTGCACAAATTATCGCTTCAGGTGATAATGATGTAATGAATAAAACAATTGCTTATAAAGCTACTTTAAAAACTAAAATAGAAAAAGCTAATAAAGATTTAGCAGAATTTAAGTTTGATTATAGAACTAACTAGAATTTAGTACTTAATTATAAAAAAGCCTCAGTTAAATTAACTGAGGCTTTTTTTATTTTTTACGTTCTAAGATATAATGAGTAATGATTAATGATTGGCCTTTAATTGGGTAGGAATCAACTAATCTCCACCCACTTTTTTTAAGTTTATTCAATGTTAAAACAACAGTATTCATTCCTTCAAAACCTTTGGTAACAATTTCGTCCCCTTGATTACCTCCTGTAAATACAGCAATTCGAGCTAAGCTGGAACTCCCTCCTTCAATAGTTCTAAATTCATCTTCACTATTCAATCGTACCTCTAATATTATATAATCCCCTTTTTTAGTTGATGCCTTTAATTTATCCACCAAACTTTGCTTTTCTTGAGAAAAAGCTATACTTGAAATAAATATAAATAGGAATAATGTAAATTTTTTTTTCATGTTTTTAGTTTATTGGAAAATAAATTGCTGTTTGCCATTTTTCAGGATTAACTTCTTTTACCGGATCAGTAATATAAACCTCCCAAGGAGGTCCACTTACTAAAACTTTGTTTTTACGCATCCATTCATTAATACCAAAATATGTTTCAGGCATTCTATCATATGCACCATAATGAATAGCTGTAACTACTTTGCTTGATTTAATTTTATTTAACTTAATATTTTCATCTATCACCTCAACTGAATCAGAAATTGGAATACCCGCTTCAATATCTATTAGCGTATCCGACCAATAATGATATATAACCAAAGGAGAACTAGTAATCTCTAATTCATTATTATCCATATAATGATTAATTTTTGAATATATTTTACCGTGAATATTATTCATTTCTGACAGACTAACACTATCTCTTATAGATAAAAACCATGTTCTTTGAACACTATCTTGCCTAACTTCTACTTGATGAATTTTAGGTAGATTTTCAGTATACTCTTTCAACCTTTTCAATCCTAACTCAAAATCAGGAGCTATTTGGTCTTCCAAAAACAAACCAAAGAACTTACTTATTGGATTAAATCCAAAATCAATTTGTGTAGCCCAGACAACCTTAACTCCTTCCTCCGTTTCATTAAAACTCCATTCATCACTTAGTTGTGTAAAATCTAAATTTGTTATTGTTTTAATTGATTGACCTGGAATTAACTCGACAATTTTAATGTCTCCAGACCCCAACTTTTCATGTTTACTATCCCAAACAAAAGTTGCCCCTAAACCAAAAGAAGGATTTGAATAGTTTTTTTCATGTAGATATACAGTCTCGTCTTTTAATGCCCAAGGAGACCAATATCTCCAATTCTTTAAATCTTCAACTTGATTAAATATTTGTTCATTATCTGCACTAATCAAAATACTTCTTTCTAACAAAAATTTTGAAGGTATAAACAGAGACACAACTGCAATCAAAACAAGAAATAAAGAAATAATTAATAAAATCCTTTTAAGGAAATTCATACTTGTTTTGTTAAAAATTAGAACATAAAAGTAATTTTTTTAACACACTAAACAAACAATGATATTCGATATTTCTAGCTCTCTAGGCTTTTAAAATAGTGGTTTTTATATTTTTTATTATATTGGTCGGCCTTAAAGGTGTTATTAATGTTGAATTTTAAGCTAAATATATTATTTATTATTCTTTTATTTGGATCAAATCATTGCTTCGGTCATAATGATGATAATGATAAAAAAGAACTTACTAGAAAAGATACCATTTCCGCTTTAGTGATTGCTCCAAGTAATCCTTTCTACAATTATATCTCTGGTCTTTCTGGCAATCAAATTGTAAATGTAATTGACTCTTTATTAGAACTTGATGATATTCCAAAAGATTTAATAAAAGAGATTAACGAATACGCTGAAAGCAAACTTTTAACTCATGATTTTTATAATTCATTAACCTATTTTTATGAAAACTCGCCAATACCTGCTAATTCTACTTATGGAAAATGGGATACACGACACATCTACCCATACTCTGATGAGATAACAAAGAATGACTCATCAATAATGCTAACCTTAACTGATAACAAAAATTATTGTGACTTTGTTAATCCTATTACAGACCCAGTCATTACATCTAACTTTGGATGGAGAAATGGTAGAAACCATCATGGAATAGATTTAGACTTGCAAGTTTGGGACCCTGTGGTAGCTGCATTTGATGGGATGGTTCGTGTTGCTTTAATGCACCCCGGATACGGTAGAGTTGTTGTTATTAGACACTATAATGGACTTGAGACATTGTATGCTCACTTACATCGTTTTAAGGTTAAAACTGGTGACATTGTTTCTGCTGGTCAAGTAATTGGATTAGGAGGTAGTTCTGGTCAAAGCTCTGGAAGTCATTTACATTTTGAAGTAAGGTATAAAGGAAAACCTTTAAACCCTCGTCATATTATTTCATTCAAACAGAATAAACTCATTAGCGATTCTTTACAATTGATAAAACACAAATGGAATTACACAGCATTACCAATGGGGGTTGAATACCATACTATTGAACGTGGTGACTTTATGTATAAAATTGCTAATCGCTATGGGCTAACCGTAAATCAGCTATGCGAGTTAAATGGCTGCACCCGCAAGAAAAGATTGATTGTTGGAAGAAAATTAAGAATTAATTAATGTTCAATATCACTAACTACACTGAGCATCCTACTCGACCAGGATACTATGTTTTTAAGTTCAGACAAAAAAATCGATCAGATTATTTCGAAGAACTACTGAAAAACGAAGGTATTTGGTACGAACTTTCTATTGATGATGAAGATCTTGAAAATCACCTTTTCCTTTTTGGGGTAAAATTAAATGATTATCAAAAAGCTATTAACGCCAATTATTTAGTCAGCGGAAAATTCAGAAAAAAAACTATCTCTAATTCTTATGTAAGGTTAATTGTATATATAGTTGCTATAGGAATAATTTCTCTTGCAATTATTGGTGCTTTATCTAAAACCTAAAACCAAGAGTAAATGTAAGGTAATGATCTTTTAATCTTGTGTTTGCAAACTCACCTTGATCAGCAATTACATCAACTTGATTTTCTTGAGTTTTCAAAGCATACCCCATATCAAAATAATAATCATCTTCTTTTATTCCAAACCCTAATGAATAGATAGAAGCTCCATAATTATTGTTAAACTTACGACTTAAAGGGTTTCCTTGATAACGGTACCCAGCTCTAATTCTAAATGGATCTAACCTCCACTCAGTTCCCACTCTAATGTTTTGAGTTAAAGTGAAATTATTTCTGATACTCTGATTTTCTGAAGAAAAATTATCCGCAGCACTTGCATATCCGTAAGTATCTTCTTTTAATCGGGCAGTAGAATAATCTACTATTTCATAATCAACATTCAACACTCCATGATTTCCCATAATAACACTCCCACTCGTAACAAAACGATAAGGTGTTGTAACAAAATAATTAAAAGAACCATAAGGAGACCGTTCTTCAAAAGTAGCTCCATCCTTCATTTCAGAAATAATGGTTGTCTCATAATCATCATGTAAAGAATAAACTGTTGGAGTATGGAATGCTGTACCAATCCTAAACCAATCCACCACTTTATAGATCAAACCTAACTTAAAGTTTACTCGTGCACCACTAGTTTTAACATAATCGTGTATGCTATAAGTTTTTGCTAATGTTAAGGTATCCGATTCATCTGCAGTTTCAGAATAATGTTTATCATAAACATACCTTACAGTTGGTATACCTAAAGAAGCTCCTATATATAATTTATCATTATAGTTTCCACCCATTGCAAAGAACATTTCTCCACTTCCTCCACGTGTTTCATAAGTTGTATATTGTTGTATGTTTGCAGAATTACTAAACACATGGTTAAACTGTGTTGAATCACTTACTAATGGATTAACCAAATAGGTTTGGTAAGCTAAATTAGAAGAGAAAGGATAAAAATCACTTATATCAGTTTCAAAAGTTCCTCCATTAGCATTTAATTCATTTGTAAAGCTATTCAAAGCAGAAGAATCAGTAGTTCCATTAACGGTTATACTCGTATTATAATTAGCCGTTCTATTATAACCTAAACCAAAATTAAAATTTTCCCAATTACCACCACCATCCCAAGTACCTACTAATCCAATATTTGCAAAATGAAAATTCAATTTTCCATCAGTCGATAAATTACCTTTATATTGACTTTCTGTATAATTATAATGAAAAGCAGGTGTAAAAGAAAAATCAGAACTTTTATACACCCCAATTCCTCCGGGATTTACGCTTATTCCAGCCATATTAGCTCCTAAAGCACCAAAAGAACCTCCCATAGCATTAAATCTAGCATCCCCATAAAAATCTAAATTTGAATAACGTAACGCATCAAACTCATTTTGGGCAAGCCCATTGTAAGCAAAAGATAAAGCTAATACTGATATTAATATAAATCGTTTCATGTTTATCATTTTAAATTATAACTACCTTCTTCCTCCACCTCTACTACCAGTACTTCTACTTTTACTTCCTCCACTACTCCTAGGAGTACTACTTCTTTTGTAGCTTCCTCCAGATGGTTTTGTATAAGTAGGTTTAGAACGATTATACATAGACTTAGGCTTTGTATACTTAGGTTTTGAAGAACTTGTCTTTGGTCTAGTATATGTTGTTTTTGGCTTTGTATAGGTTGTTTTAGGTTTTGTATAAGTTGAATTATTTCTTGGGGTATATGTATTTTTCGATTTAGTATTGGTAGAAGTCCCATTACGAGGAGTATACACATTTCCTGAAGAAGTTTTTGGTTTTGTACTTGTCCTAGGGTTACCATAACTCACTTTTGGATTAGCAGAAGTGCTTCTAGGGTTAGCACTTTTAGCTGAACCAGTGTAAGAATTATTTCTAGGACTTGCAGCTACATTAGTATTTTTAATGTTCCCTCTAACAGATGCTTCGTATTTCTCACCAAAAGACCTACCTTTTACAGGGTTAGTTGTTGTTCCTTTATTAGCATATCCTGTATGACCAGGATTTCTTCCTCCGTAACCTGAATATCCAGAATCACGACCTCTTTTCCCATAATAATAACTATTATGATCATAACTGTTATAATAATTAGATGCATAATATCCATTATAATAATGATTATGGTAGCCTCCCCAATACCCCCAATAAGAAGGTGAGTAATAAGCATTCCAACCATAACATCCTGAACCATAATAACCATAATTACCTGTCCATCCCCAACCCCAATTCCATCCTAAATTCCACCCGCCATAATAAGACCATCCAATATTTAAACCTGAATAACGCGGGTTCCACCAGTTATAACTTGTATAAATACTTGTTCCATAATAATATGGGTCATAATCATACCAGTAATAGTTAGTATAATAATCATCATAATAACCATATCTTCCATTATTTCTTCTGAATCTCTTTATCCTTGATGCATACTCATAATCATAATACTCGTTTTCATAATCATAATTATCCCCATTGTAATAATTATTAGTAATTCGAACATTACCATTTTCATCCTCATAATAAGTAGTACTATCAGTAATTCCCATTCTTTCATTATAAGCAGCTTCAATTTCCTGCTCTCTACTATTCACATAATAATCTGTTGCAGTAGAATATTCATCTTCTGAAATTACCTCTTCATTATTTTTTGAATCATTAATGATTTCTTCAGTAGCGGCTTTTTTCTTCTTCTTAGAAGAAGGGTAAAAGTCGTCTTGGGCAAAAACATTGCCAAATACTAATAAAAAACAAAGTGACAATGTGGTTAATTTAATTGAGTTCATAATATATCCTCCTAAATTTTAAACGTGTTAATGAAATGTTAAAATTATGTTTAATATAATCCAAAGACTGTGCCAAAACTTAGTTAATTCCAAAAAGTGGCTATAATAAAAACAGTATTTATCAACACCTCTACAACAACTTCTGCTGCAACTTCTGCTGCAAAAGTGTTTCTTTTTCTTTTTCTCGATTTATTTTCATCTTCATAAATCTCTTCAACTTCTGGATCATATAGTTCATATGAAGTTTCTATTTTGTTCATTTCATTAAAATCTTGTTCTGTAGAATAATCATTTATCGAAACAACACTATCTCTTACAACTTCCGTTTTTTCCTTTTTCTTTTTAGATTTATTATTATAAAAGTCATCTTGGGCATTTGCACCAATGGTAATAAATATTAATACTGTAGAGAGTAATAGTTTAATTGATTTCATTTGGGTTTAGTTTTAAGTAAAATTCGCTTAATTTTACGTTCTTTAACATTAAAGTTTTAAAAAAAATAATATCAAAAACTATACCTAAAAATTAAAAATGGCAAAAGATTTTACGACACGAAGCGAAGATTACTCACAATGGTATAACGAATTAGTAACAAAAGCTGATTTAGCAGAGCATTCAGCAGTTAGAGGATGTATGGTGATTAAACCATATGGTTATGCTATTTGGGAAAAAATGCAAGCTCAATTAGATAAAATGTTTAAAGCTACTGGACACAGCAATGCTTATTTTCCTCTATTTATACCTAAATCATATTTAAGTAAAGAGGCTGATCATGTTGAGGGTTTTGCTAAAGAATGTGCAGTTGTTACTCATTACAGATTAAAAAACGCTGAAGATGGAAGTGGTGTTGTTGTTGATCCAGATGCTAAATTAGAAGAAGAATTAATTGTTAGACCTACATCTGAAACTATTATTTGGAACACCTACAAAGGTTGGATTCAGTCTTATAGAGATTTACCAATTTTAGTTAATCAATGGGCAAATGTTGTTCGTTGGGAAATGCGTACAAGGTTATTTTTAAGAACTGCAGAATTTTTATGGCAAGAAGGGCATACTGCTCACGCAACAAAGGAGGAAGCTATAACTGAAACAGAACAAATGTTGGATGTATATGCTGAGTTTGCTGAGAAATATATGGCAATGCCTGTTTTAAAAGGAGTTAAAACTCCAAGCGAACGTTTTGCTGGTGCATTAGAAACCTATTGTATTGAAGCATTAATGCAAGATGGCAAAGCTTTACAAGCAGGAACATCGCATTTTTTAGGGCAAAATTTTGCTAAAGCTTTTGATGTGAAATTTGCCACAAAAGAGGGAAAACAAGAATTTGTTTGGGCTACATCTTGGGGAGTTTCAACTCGTTTAATGGGAGCTTTAATAATGACTCATTCTGATGATGATGGATTGGTTCTACCTCCAAATCTTGCCCCACATCAAGTTGTAATCGTACCTATTTATAAAGGCGAAGAACAATTATCTCAAATTTCTGAAAAAGTTGATATTATAAAAGCTGAATTAGAAGCAAAAGGAATTTCAGTTAAATACGACAATAGAGATACACATAAACCTGGTTTTAAATTTGCTGAATATGAATTTAAAGGAGTTCCTGTAAGAATTGCAATTGGGCCAAGAGATCTAGAAAATGGAACTGTTGAAGTTGCTCGTAGAGACACCAAAGAAAAAGAGGTATTACAACAAAGCGACTTAGCTAATAAAGTAGAACATTTATTAGAAAATATTCAAAATAATTTATTCCAAAAAGCTGTTGACTTTAGAGAAGAAAAAACTCACAAAGCTGACACCTGGGATGAGTTTGAGGATATAATCAACAATAAAACAGGTTTTGTTTCAGCTCATTGGGATGGTTCTGAGGAAACAGAAGAAAAAATTAAACAAGAAACGAAAGCTACTATTAGATGTATCCCTTTAAATAATAAACAAGAAGCAGGAAAATGTGTTTACAGTGGAAAACCATCTACTCAACGTGTGATTTTTGCTAAAGCATACTAAACACATATTTATGGATACTCCCAAAAGTGCTAAAGAACTTATCTTAGAAACCTTAAAAACTAAAGCTTGTTTAAAGCAAAAAGTTTTTAAATCTACTATTAAAATTTTTCAAGATTTTAAAGATGAAGCTAAAAGCTTAACCGATGATTTAAAAGTCGAAATGGACATAGTAGATAAAGCTGTTGTAATTGATTTTATTGAAAAAGGCGATTACGAATTTCATATTAAATTTGGTGGAGACATTTTAGTATTTTTTATGCATACCAATGTTTTTGAATTTGATCAAAGCCATGGTATGTGGAACACGTCTTATCTTAAAGAAGATGAACTTCGTGCTTTTTGTGGAATGATAAACGTGTATAATTTTTTAGCAGATTCTTTTAAATACAATCGTGTAAATGATGTCGGCTATTTAGTTGCAAGATTATTCGTAAATAAAGAACATCATTATTTTGTTGAAGGAAAAAGACAACTTGGCTTCTTATATAACGACTTTGTAAATGAAATTATAACTAATGAAAAAATTAGAAAAATAATTGAATCATCAATATTATACTCTATGGATTTTGACTTGTTAACCCCACCTTATGACGCTATGAAAGAAGTTAGCGTTCATGATGTTATACAAGTGACCAATGCTATGAACATTAAAACTGGCAAACGTTTAGGGTTTAAGTTTCAGGCAGATAGCGATAATATTATATAATTTTTTAAAAATATGTTTGCAGGTATATTAAAAAAATATACATTTGCACTCCTTTAAAGGAAAAAGGCCCGTTCGTCTAGGGGTTAGGACGTCTGGTTTTCATCCAGGAAACAGGGGTTCGATTCCCCTACGGGCTGCACAGAAATAAAAAAAACACTTAACGTACGTTAAGTGTTTTTTTTGTGGTTTACGATAATTATTGTATCCATTGAAACTAACAAGTTTTATACTTCTATGATTTTCAAATTTTATCCAATAAAGTTTTTACCTCTGTTGAATTAGGATTGTATTGAAGTGCTCTGGTTAAACAAGTTTTGGCTTCCTTTATTTTTCCTAAACTAATATAAATGTATCCCAACAGATAATTGGCATCATAATCAAAAGGATACAACTCCACTACTTTTTCGGCATAAGAAGCTGCTTTTGTGTACTCTTTTCGGTAATTGTAAATAGAAGCCATACGATAATTTGCAGTACTATTATGAGGGTCGATAGTTAAGATTTCATTATAAGTTTTAACTACATCGTCCCAGTTTTCCATAGCAGATGTTGGATATACATAACCCAATCGTGGTTCTAACGACTTTGGTTCTAGCACTATGGCTTTTTTATAAAACCCTTGCGATTTTACATATTCTCCAGCTAAATAATTCAACCATCCCAAACGCAAATTCATCGTATATGAATTGGCATCATAAACAGTGGTGATTACTGAAATTGCTTTCGAATAATCTTTATCATTTTCGTACGAATAACTTTTACCAAAAGCTTCGTTTACATTGGTTTGACTTATTCCTAATGTTACCGTAGTAAGGAAAATAAAATTTAAAATAAGTTTTTTCATGGCCTGAATTTTAATCCGATAAATAATGAATTTAATTGATAATCTCTAAGACTTAAGTTGTCTGTCACGCTTTCATATTGATAAGTGGTAAACAATTCTAATTTCTTAAAAAGTTTAAATTCTCCTGTAATATTGATCTTGCTATTTATTTGATCAAAAGAATTTAAAAGCTGCGTTCCTTCAAATAAAGACAATACATAATTTCCTTTTCTTACATAGTAAGCAAAAAGTGAAACATTTTTAGAAACCCTCGTCCTTATGTAAGGAATCACACTCCACTTGGTAAAATCTTGATGATAAATAAAGTTAATGTCTGCACCAAAAGAGGTTATTTTATCATTATTAAAACTCACATTAATTCCTTGTTGCCATTGCTGATAAATCTCTTTGTCTTTATATTCTATATAGAGACTATCATGAGTGGTTTGGAGAATAGGTTGAGGAGGTCCCATTACTTTTATAATAGCCAATTCGTTTTGGGTTGTTATCGTTTTTTGATAATCTGGAATTGCCCAAACTTGATACACGGCAACATGTGGAGTAAAAGACCAACCTCTAGTTTCTTTATTAATGTTTATTTGTAACAAAAGTGCATTTTGTTGGTACATCCCTTCAAAAATATAATGTTTGTTAATCGTACTATCTACGTTATAACGCCCACTATCTGAAGAATATGAACCCTTATCTTTCCAAGTTGCTTGGTCGTTGTAATCTAAGTTACTTTGATAATTGGAATAATTCAATGCTGTAGAAATCGTCCATTTTTTATTAAAATTTATTGAAGGCAATAGAAGGTATTGATGCTGTTTCATATCCCCCCAGATGGCTTTTTGCTGCACATAAGAATACTGATGATAAATACTAAAACGAGGCGAAAACTGATGATTAATTCCAACTCTTCCATACTGCAAATTATCAGAAGCATCTTTGTTATTTGACATTTTTATTCCACCTTCAGCGTAGATATAATCTACTATTCTTGAAGGATGATAGTCCATCCTTTTTTTGATGGAATCAGGCAAGGATCGATATATTTTTCGGGCTTCTGAAGTTTCTTCCAAATTATAATAACACCAAAACAAATACTCTTTTGCAAAAGTGGAAGCAGAACTATTTTGTAATGCTTTTTCGAAATACGTTTTTGCCTTTTCAAAATCTTTCAACTCAAAAAAAGCAATTCCAATTCTCACATTTAAATAATAATAATCATATCCTTTTTCGCTAGCTGCTTTTCCGTATTGAGAAAGTTCCTCCCATTTTTTTTCTGTATAAAGCTTATAAGACTTGCTGTCCACTTCCTGAAAACTATCTTGAGCAAATAGTGTAGAAGTAAATAACAAAAGAGGTAATATGAACTTTATCCTACACATTTTACTTTTACTTCTCTTTTATCATTTTTTATTTTAAAGCTTTCTATTCCCTTATTAGTTAACACAAACTCATAAGTAGTTTCCGATTTTTTCTTTCCAAAAACTTTCCCCCAAGTGGTAGATTGTATCACTATTTTTTCAGGACTGTGTTCATTATCTACTTCTATAAAAAGACTTGTATAATGTGCTTTTTCGTAATGAAAAAAAGGGGCTGTAAAATCGTGTATGGATTTTAAAACTGTTCCAAAAACATCTTCAATGTTGATTCGGTCTTTTACCGAAATACCTTTGTAATAGCCCAAGATAATCCGATGTGCTCCCAAATAAAAATCATGTAACAAGCTGTTGGTATTTCCATAAAAATCGGTAAAATAGAACATGGTTCCATCGTTGACGAAATACGCAGTAGCTTTGCTTTTATAGCAATAGATATAAGCTTGATTTAAGGAATTCACAAACACTTCCCATTTTATTTTTTCTCCGGTTTGAGTTTCAAACTCCAATATTTTTCCAGGTATCAATCCAAACGATTCGGTTAATAATTTAGTGTTGCGAACATTGCAAACTACTTCTCCAACTTTAGGAATATCAAACGAATGCAGTTTAAACCCGTTTTCTTCTTTGGTTAAATAATAACTAATCGGATGAAATAAGGTTTTACCATCCACATAAGGTGTGGTTTGAATTTGAAAATGAAGGTGTGGTTCTGGCGATCTCCCAGAACTTCCACAATAAGCGACTACATCTCCTTTTTTCACATAATCTCCTTGCTTTACTTTAAAAGTATCTTTTTTAAGGTGCGATAATTTGGAGTACATATATTCTCCATGTTTAATGATGATGGTATTTCCCCAATTATGCTCCATATCTACCTCTCCCACTTTATTATCATCAAAACCATCAATAATTTGAAACACATATCCATGAGCAGAAGCTACCACAGGTAAGTTGTAACAATAGTAATCTTCCAAATCAATTCCTGGTAAGCGAAAAGTACTGTTTTCTGCATCTCTGATGTCAAAATCCCAAGCATATTTCCAATCTCCTTTATGGGTGATTTCCCCTTCATGACCTTGTGAAATATTCCACTGACCCATCACTGGTAATGCAAAATGCAAATAGGTTTCTGATTTAAAACGAGCCACTCGATTAAAATGTTTGTAGTGATTTTTTTCAGGTGAAAATTGTTGAATAGTTACTAAATCTAACCCTGAGGCTTTGTTTCGAATCGCCATGGCTGATAAGAACAATAATACCACAATGTTAAAAGGCAATGAGTACAAAGGCAATCCAAATTTTTCATACAATAAACTATGTAAAGCAGAAATCAATACCGCAATAATGGGAATCGTTAACAACAATAATGCATAAGAACGTCTAGATGGAACAACAAAAAATCCTCCCAGAGCAATAGCTGTTAAAATAAAGTTGAATCCGATATAAGAATAAATGAGCTGAGAAAAATCTCCTGCCATAAACTCATAAAACAAGTAGCCTATTAAGAATCCAAAAATGGACAATACAAATGCCATTCTGGAATAGATCAATAATCCAACAGCAATTAAAATTCCAGCTAAATCATTAAATTGAAAAAGGATGGCTCCTAACGACCTAAAATATAGAAACAGCGTATTGGCAAAAGGTAAAGTAGCAATAAAATCAGTTACTCCAGTAAATAAAGTTGGTTGAACTCCTTCTAGAGAAAGAAACATTTTTTGCTTAAGTTCAATGGCTGTAAAATTATCCACTCCTAAAATAAGAATCCAGGTCATTACCAAAAAAGGAATACTTAAAAAAGGTAATCCTTTTTTACCCAAATTAACGGAAAACCATAGGGTTAAAAAAAAGGTGAGCAATGCCGAAACGAAAATGACTACTAAAAGAGACGTGTTAAAATCATAAAACATTCCTATTGCTAAACCAACTGTTAATGAATTATAGGTATAAGCACCGTTTCTAATTTGTTCGTGATTAAAATTAAATAAGTAAGCTGTGACTTGACCTATTAATATAGAAAGTACACCACATAATCCCGCCCCTATATCAAAAAAGCTGACCAACAACAAAACAACTGCAAATATTTTGTTCAAGGAAAAAAACACTTGGGCATAACTATTTAACAACCCTTCCCAGGATGTTTTTACGTAATATTTAATTTGCTCGGTCAAGAATTTTTAAAGTGAAAATTTAGACAAATAATCTGGAAGTACTTCTCCTTTTTCTAAAGTTTCCAATACTTCTTTGGTTTTAATAACGTGTGGTTGACCTTTCATATCAATCATCACTACTGCCGGTCGAAGTGTAATAAACTGCATCGATTGTGTAATGTTATAAGCCCCTACCGTATGAACGACTACTTGATCTCCTGCTTTTAATGGAGGCAGTGTCACGTTTTCACGAATTACATCAATGTTCATACACAATGGGCCATAAAGTACGCTGTCTTCGGTATATTGACCAAATTCCTGAGCTGGTGATATTTTATGGTCGTACCAGAAGGAAGTGAACATGATATTTACTCCAAAATCAAGTATAGTAGCTCTTCGTCCGTCCGAAAGTCGTTTATTAGAAATTACCGAACCTAACAAAAATCCTGCATCATCAATCATCGCACGACCTGTTTCTAAATATAAATAAGGTAACTCCTCATTATCGAATCCTGCATTTAACAAAGAAGAGCAAATAGCCTCAGCATACTGACTAATTTCAGGAACACTATCAGCACCCAATCCATAAGAACCTTTTAGAGTATTTTTAGAAGCAAAACCTCCTCCCATATCAATGTAAGAAACCATTTTGTTGTAACGGTTTTTAATGCTTTTAGCCAAATCTGCCATTTTATTAGCCGCCACGCCATATGCATTTGGAGCTAACATAAATGTTCCTATATGACAATGTAATCCAACCAATTTAAGTTTTCCGTTTGCCATAATTTTATTTATCGCATCCCAAGCTTGTCCATTCTCATAGTTAAATCCAAAACGATCCCACAATGGATAAATTCCGGTATCCATGTTGACACGAATCGCTACTCTCGGAGCTACACTTAATTCCGTTGCAATTTCCGTTAAACGGTACAATTCATCCAAATGATCGATATGAATAGGTGTATCATTTTTAATAGCTGCCCGTAAATCATCATCTGTTTTATCCGGTCCGTTGAATAAAATTTTATTTCCTGGAACTCCATTTTTCAACGCTTTTTCATACTCAAAACGAGATACGACTTCTCCCCAAGAACCTTCCTGATGAAAAACGTTGCAAACCGCATTTAAATAATTGGTTTTATAGGACCATGCAAATTGTACTTTCGGGTACCTTGTCTCAAAAATTCGTTTAATATTTTTGTAGTTATCTCTAATTTTTCTTTCCGACATCACAAACAAAGGAGAACCATATTCTTTTAATAAATCTTTTACTGCACAACCATCAATGTGAGTCATTGCTGTATATTCGGTTCTGGTTCCAAATTTGTTCATTAATCCTTGATTTAAGGATTTTATGATTGGTCTTTCATATTGTTTCTTTTCCATGTTTTTATATTTTAAAGTTCTCCAATAGTTGATATATGTTCGAATTCTTTCATGTTTACCACCATGTCGTAGGAATAGCGGATAAACATTTTTCCTACATCGTAGGTCGTAAATGGTTTCACCTTATTTCCCATGGCCATGTTAACTAAAGATTCTACTTGGTTTTGTCCTGTTCCAACCGTTAAATAACACCATGCCGGGAAACGAGGATTTATTTCCATAAGATGATATTCATCTTCATTGGTTTTCATGAATTCCAATTCAAAAGGTCCCCTCCATTTGGTTTCTTTAACTAGTTTCTTGGTTACTTCCAACAGTTTTTCATCGTCTAATGATACGCCTGCCCAAGCTTTCCCTTTATCGGTAATGTATAGTTTTCGCATGGGTACAGCCCCTAAAGTAACTCCTTTCCCGTCACCAATTCCGCACACATTTACTTCCGAACCATGCACAAATTCCTGCACCAATACCGGCAATCCCCATTGAGCACTAATTTTATTAAAATGTTGTATCGCTTCATCAGCTGTATAAGCAATTTTAGCATCATAGAATTTCCCTTTTACAACTAATGGAAAACCTATTTCTCGAACAACCGCAGGAATTTCAGCAGCAGTAAAAACCATTTTAGCAAAAGGAACTATAATTCCATGTTCTTTCCCATATTCATACAAATTGGATTTGTGCCGTGCATCAAATTGCTCCTGAGTAGGTAATACCATTTTAATTCCTAACTGTTCTTCTAATTTCTCCTGTATGGAAATAAAATTGAAAAGCTCCGCATCAAAGTTGGGGAACAAAAAGTCGATGTTCTCTTTTGAATTAATGTAATTGAATCGTTCAAAAAGAACTTGTTGTCCTGCATTTGGGTAAGGCACCTGATAAGTTTTATCCACCAAATCGTGCATATAAATTCCCGGCTCTAAAGATTCGTAGGATAATCCAATAATTCGAACATCGAAGCTTTCAGCCTCTCGCAATGCACGAATCACAGCTATCCCTGGTCCAGGACTATCAATGGCATTTAACCCTGTTACAGCAATTATATATTTAGGCTTGCTCATTATTCAGTTAATTTATAGTTTTTCAACATATTTAAAAAGTCATAAAGATCTTTTTCTACTGTATTCTTATCGATCATGTATTCTTTCAAAATATGATCTAAAATTTCCTGTTCCGATTTTTCTTCCTGTAATAGTTGGATAATTTCTTGTCCGATGGGATTCACCGAATAAGAATCTCCCGAAGAGGGGTTGAAGAGGAAGCCCGAATCACTGATGGCTACATTTTTTCTTACTTTCATAACTATATGGTTTTATTTGAGTAACTAAATTTTATTTTTGTTTGATATTAGAACGTCACGAGTAAAAGATTTAGTTTATACTTTTTTGACATTAATGTGTAAAATTTTGGCTATCCACTAAAATCCTACAATGCTAAGTTAGAACAAAAACACATTTCGACTGTCATATAATTTTTAAAAAGATGTGTAAAATTTTGACTAAAGAATGTTTTCCAAAGAAATTCGCTCTACGGGAACTCCACTTTTATACTGCGAAACGGTAAATCCAGTTGTTTTTTTAAACTGGTTACTCAAATACTGAACACTGCTGTAACCCAACATATAAGAAATTTCACTCAAAGTATATTCGCTGTTTAGTATCAATTCTTTGGCTCTTTCTATTTTTAAAAGAATCAAATATTTTTCGAGCGTAGTATTAGTCACCGAAGAAAAAACCTTGCTTAATTTATCATAAGGAACTTGTACCCGATCGCTAATGTAATCTGAATTACGAATCAATGAATTCATGTTGTTAGAATGATGAATCAACTCAATAGCCGCTATTTTTATATTTTCTACCAAGAATTCATTAGCATCGGTTACCACTTTAAATCCTAATTCTGAAAACCCTTTTTCAATGTTAAAATTTTGAACTTTTTGTGGATCATACGTTAGCAACACTTCTCCCAATCTTGCTTTTTTAAGCTCCACACCTTCTATTCCATCAAAATATAAGCTCACCAATTTTAGGCAGCTTTTCGACAGCATATTACGAAGTAGGTATTTTTTAGTAATCCAATCTTGCATGTTCTTGATTTAAGGATTGTGAATTTAAAAGTAGTAAATTATAACTAAAACAGACTGTTCCATTTTTTTTACAAAAAATTAACTTCTGGAATTAAGGTGCTTCAACGATTATTAGGACACAAATCTATTTCCTCAATTATGATTTATGCCCAAATTTCTGATAGAAAATTGTCTGAATCCATATTACTACTGGGATAATTCGCCTCT
>CBDUPT010000019.1:0-16767 GCA_965369165.1 uncultured Flavobacteriales bacterium
GCCCTGCCACTTGGACTATCACTGTAGCAGTGTCTCCAAAAGAATTTACTCCACAAGTATCCGTTAGAGTAACCCAATAATTTGTAGTTGTAGAAGGTTTTACCCAAATTGTATCAGTTGTAGCTCCATTACTCCATAAAGCATCATAAGGAGGTCCACCTGTTGCATTAATAAACAGTGGAACAGAATCATTACTTCCACAAGGAATTAATGTGTCATTTATGGTAAACTTAATTGGAGGATAATCAGAAATATAGAAAGTAACTGTTTGTGTATCCTGCTTATTACAAATCGTTTGAATTAACATTATAGTTACTGTTTCCAAAGGTTCGGTTAAGCCATCTTGAAGTGCATCAAAAGTAATGGTGACTGTATCTTGACCTGGTAAAAAGACAACACTATTTGCACTTAAATTATAATCTGCATTTCCAGCTGTTCCTGTTATTGTAAAATTATACACGGATGTATCTACTGTATTATCCCTCACAAAATCGAGAAATGCAGAACCACAACCTTCATACAAAATAGAATCATTTCCATTTATATCAATATTTGAACTCAATGAAATTGTATTACTTGAAAAACTTCCTGCCTCTAAAAACACACCTGAATCCCATGCATCATCAGATGCATCAGCAATAGCAATTTTAATATGATGTTGCACCCCACATTGAACAATTCCAATTGCAGTGATAACTGTAGTGTAACCATCAAATTGAATAGATTGAGGTCCCGAGTTAACTGTGTTATCAACATAGTAAGATGGATTGGAACCAGAGTTTACAGTATTAATTGTAATTGGTGTTGGAGTTCCAGGCACCAAGGCTATATTTTGAGCATTATTAGTAAAAGGGCCATTAATTCCTGGACCACTCAAAAAGAAGCCAAACGCATCATTAATTGAATTAACATATTCAGGATATTCTTCTGACCCAAAAACAAAATTAAACTTAACAGTATCGCCTGTTGGAATGAAATCAAATTCTAAAATAGCTGCATCATTAGTGCCTACGGATCCTCCAACCAAAACATCTAAGTCAGGATCGCCTGAACCAAAATTTCCACCGCCCAATGAAGCACTCCCAGTATTATTTGGCCCAACAGCAACATTTACATCTCCTGTTGCCATAACAACACCACTTGTTAAGCCTAAAAATGGAGTTGTATTAGTTGCATTAAACTCTCCTAATTGATTACTTGCTCCAGAAAAAGTAACATTGGATATAGTAACCCCTCCCCCAACCAATACATTTTGGACATACTGAGTTGGAGTCATCCCTGTAATAACAACCAACTGGCTATTAGCTACAAAAGTGATTAATAAAAATGATGCTATTAAAGCTAACTTTCTCACTATTAATTTATTCAAAGTATAAAACTACACTTAAAGACATCGTTTTTTAAAAAATAGTTGCCCAAAATAAAATTTTATAAATATAACTCTTGGAATCCTATAATATTACAATATAAAAGCCTTAAAAAACATCAATTATGCTTAATTTCATCGCCAAATTAAACACAAATTTATGTCAGAAATTAATAATTATATCCAGCAAAATAAGGAACGGTTTTTAAACGAATTATTTGAATTATTAAAAATACCTTCAATTAGTGCAGATAGCGCATATAATAAGGATGTTGCACAAACAGCTGAAATTGTAAAAAAACGACTAGAAGAAGCAGGGGCTGATAACGTTGAAATATGTCCCACAGGAGGACACCCAATGGTGTATGGAGAAAAAATTATTGACACTAACATGCCAACTGTTTTAGTTTACGGTCATTACGATGTACAACCCCCAGATCCAATTGAACTTTGGGACAACCCTCCTTTTGAACCTATTATTAAAAAAACTGACTTACACCCTGAAGGAGCAATTTTTGCTCGTGGAGCTTGTGATGACAAAGGTCAAATGTATATGCATGTAAAAGCATTTGAAACAATGATACAAACCAATACTTTGGCTTGCAACATTAAATTTATGATAGAAGGTGAAGAGGAAGTAGGTTCGGAAAACTTAGAACAATTTTTACACGACAATAAAGAAAAATTAAGTGCTGATGTAATTTTAATTTCTGACACTGGAATTATTGCAAACGATACTCCATCAATTACTGTTGGATTAAGAGGTTTGAGCTATGTTGAAGTTGAAGTTACAGGGCCAAACAGAGATTTACATTCTGGACTTTATGGTGGTGCCGTTGCAAACCCAATTAACATTTTATGCGAAATGATAGCTAAAATGCGTGATGACAAAAACCACATTACTATTCCTGGTTTTTATGATGATGTAGAAATTCTGTCTAGTGAAGAAAGAGCCGAAATGGCAAAAGCTCCTTTTAGTGTAGAGGGATACAAAAAAGCATTAGATTTATCTGATATTGATGGAGAAGAAGGTTATACAACCAACGAAAGAAACTCTATAAGACCAACAATAGATGTGAACGGAATTTGGGGTGGCTATACTGGTGAAGGAGCAAAAACAGTAATTGCTTCTAAAGCTTACGCTAAAATTTCTATGCGCTTAGTACCACATCAAGATAGCGATAAAATCACTAAATTATTTACAGACTACTTCAATAATATTGCTCCAAAATCTGTTAAAGTAAAAGTTACTCCTCATCATGGAGGAACTCCTTATGTAACTCCAACTACCTTTGTTGGCTACAAAGCTGCAAAACAAGCAATGCAGGACTCTTTTGGTAAAACACCTATCCCTATTAGAAGTGGAGGAAGTATCCCTATTGTTGCTTTGTTTGAAGAGATTTTAGGCTTAAAATCTGTTTTAATGGGATTTGGATTAGATTCAGATGCTATTCATTCACCAAATGAACATTATGGAGTTTTCAACTACTTTAAAGGAATCGAAACTATTCCATTATTCTACAAACATTTTGCAGATTTATCAAAATAAGATGATACGAATTTCCCGCTCTTATATTGGGTTAATTATCTTACTTATTTCCTTTTCAGGGTGCATTGAATACAAGGAAGTGGAGGTTGTAGAAGTTTCAGGAGTTGGTATTAAAAACATTTCTCTTAAAGGCATAGAAGTAGAAGTGGCTATGCAAATAAAAAATCCAAACAAATACAATATTAGTATTGTAGATTCGGATTTAACTTTATTTGCTGATGGAAAAAAAGTAGGTATTGCTAAGGTTAAAGAAAAAATTACTCTACCAAAAAAGTCAAATAAAATACATCGATTCACTATACAAACAAGCGTTCATGACATTGTTAGTAATGCCCTTCCTTTGTTGATGAATTTAATGACTCAAGATAATATTGAACTAGGCATTAAGGGGGATATAAAAGCTAAAGCAAAAGGAGTTGGCAAACGATTCCCTGTTGATTTTAAAGAAAGAGTAAAGATTTAGATTAATTATTACTTTTGGTAAGAACTAGATACAACGCAAACCCATTTATAACCGTATAGAAATAAGTTGAATACTTTAACAAAATACATTCTATTCATTTTTGCAATAACTTGCACGTTAATAGGTTATGCACAACAACAAAACTTACCTTTAAATAGGGAGTTTAATTTGGTAAATCATAAAGTTTTTAATCAACAAGAATCACAAACACACACTTCTTTTCAGCCAATTAATCAAAGGTTAATCAATTTATCTAGTGATCCTAAATCTCCAGAGTATTTAGTCAACATAAAAAAAGAAAAGATAGATCGTTCATGGATTATCAGAAAAATGTTTTACGAAAACTTAATTGTAGTTGATACAGGAAATTTTTACATGACCATTGATCCATTATTTAATGGAGAATTTGGAAAAGATAGTGAGGATAATTCTGGCAGAACTTTATACAAAAATACAAGGGGAGCAATAATTAGAGCTAATGTTGGCAGCAAATTTTCTTTCGAAACCTCATTGTATGAAAACCAAATGGTGCTCCCTACTTATTTAGATAATTATGTAAATACGACAGGTGTTGTGCCAGGACAAGGAAGAGTTAAACGTTTTAAGCAAACTGGATTTGATTTTGCAGCTTCTACGGCAACAATTACGTATTCACCATACCAATTTTTAAACTTACAAATGGCTACGGGCAAAAACTTTGTGGGTGATGGTTACCGTTCTTTATTGCTGTCAGATTATTCATTTAACTATCCTTTTTTAAAAATTATTACTACGTTTGGTAAAAAAAATCAATTCCAATACACCAAATTAAATGCTTCATTATCTTCTATTGTACGGAGAGATTTAAGTGCAACTCCTGAAGCATTGTTTGTCCGCAAAAGTATGTCAACCCACTATTTTAGCTGGTTAGCTACAAAATGGTTGAATGTTGGGTTTTTCGAATCAACATTATGGCAAACTGAAGATAGTACAGGAACTAAGCCTTTCCAATTTCAGCAACTTAACCCAGTATTTGGAATAAACACTTTAACTACTATAAATGATGATGTTAATCACTCTAATATTGGAGTAAACACCAAAATTAAATTACCTTTTGATTTAATTCTTTTCAACCAATTTGTAATAGACGGAAATCAATATGAAAAAACAGCAGGTTACCAAATTGGAGCGAGATACTCAGGCATAAATGGCTTGACATTACAAGCAGAATTTAACCAAATGAACAATCCGTATAACACTACTTTTGAACCCGAACTAGAACAATTTACTAATTATAATGAACCTTTAACACATCCTTATGGCGATAATTTTACTGAAATAATTGGCATAGTAAATTACAAATACAAACGTGCTTTTGCGCAGTTAAAAGTAATTCAAGCTAAAAAAAATAATATAGATTTATCCATCATTCAACCACATATTGGATACGTGATAAATCCTAAAAATAATATGACATTAATAACAGGTTTAACAATAAGAGATGATAGTTTTAACCAGACAAATTATGTATATTTTGGTTTTAGAACTAACCTCAGAAATTTATACGATGACTTTTAATAAAAAATGAAAGAACTAATTCTTCCAATATTAACCTCTTTTATAATGGTGCTGTTGTCTACTCCATCATTTATAAAAATTGCACATATCAAGCATTTGTTTGACGACCCTTCTGAAGACAGAAAAATTCATACCCGTAAAGTTCCACTTATGGGTGGGATGATGATTTTTGCTGGAACATTGTTTTCTTTTTTATTATGGCTTCCCGTAAAAGAAATGGGTGTGATAAAGTATTTAGTTCCATCCCTATTAATTATGTTTTTTGTAGGAATGAAGGATGATATTATTGGAACTGCACCTGTAAAAAAATTAGCTGCTCACTTATTTGTTGCCTTTATTATGGTTTTAATGGCTGATGTTAAATTGACAAGTTTACATGGGTTATTTGGGGTTAAAGAAATTCCAGAGTGGGCAGGCATTATGCTTTCCGTTTTCACATACATTGTAATTATTAATGCATTTAACTTAATTGATGGTGTTGACGGTCTAGCTGCTGGTGTTGGGTTAATTGCAGCAACAATTTTTGGTCTTTGGTTTTATTATGCTGGAGATTGGACCTATGCTGTTTTATCTTTTTCATTGGCTGGCAGTTTATTAGCATTTTTACGATTCAACTTTAACCCAGCTAAAATTTTTATGGGAGATTCTGGTTCTTTAACTATAGGCTTTTTGTTTGCAGTGTTAGCTATTGAAATGGTTGAATGGGAAGCTCAAGAATTACCAAAAACAATAAACGAAATATCTAAGCCAATTTTAGCAATGTGTATTTTAGTCTATCCTTTAATAGATACTATTAGGGTTTTTACTTTAAGAGCTTTAAAGGGAATTTCTCCATTTACAGCAGATAGAAATCACATTCACCATCGATTAATGGATTTGGGCATGTCACACAAACAAACAGTTATTACTATTTACTTATTTAATTTATTAATTATTGGGTCTGCAGTATTGGCACAAGAGTTTCATCCTACATATTCCTTTTTAGTAATTATTTCAAGTGTTGTTATTATTATTCAAATTCCATTTTTCATTAAAACTAAAGCCGAAAAGAGTGCTCAATAAAATTATATATATATTATTTTTTATTGGCATTGCTTTTACTAGTAACGCACAAAACTTTAATATAAGTAATGAACGTACTTTCTCTTCATTTTATAATCGATATATAGATACAGCTACTAATTTACATTCTACCATAAAACCTTTATATAAAAATGAAGTAGCTAACTATGATGCTATTTTAAGTGACTTAAATATTGATGCAAAGAGTAATTTTCTAAATACCATTAGCAATTATAAAGTTGAGAACAACTATGATAATACTGCCGAAATAACAATTAGACCAGTTTTAAATACAGGGTTTACTTTAGAACAAGGTAATAATGCTTCACAGAACTTATTAGAACTTTCTGGTGGTCTGCAACTTAGCGCTCATTTTAAAAAGAAATGGAGTGCTCAATTTGCTTACTTGTGGGATTTTTCAGAATACCCATCGCATATTGACGCGATGATACAAACAAAAAATATCAGTCCAGGGTTTGGTTATTCTAAAAATGACAAATCAACCTTTGCTCAAGGTAATGTTACATTTACTGCCGATGACAACTTTACATTTCAATTAGGATACGGAAAGAATTTTATTGGAGATGGTTATCGCTCTTTATTCTTATCTGATTATGCAAATAGTTACCCTTATTTAAAAGTAACTGCCAATATTTGGAAATTAAAATACATGGCTTTATACACCAATTACTTCGATATTAATGGTTCTAACGGAGAATTTAAAAACTATTTTTATAAATTTTCATCTGTTCATTATTTAAGCTATAATGCTACAAAATGGTTAAACATTGGGTTTTTTGAAAGTATTATTTGGCAAGCCCAAGAAGACGAATACTATAGAGGTTATGACATCAACTATCTAAACCCTGTTATCTTTTTACGCCCAGCCGAATACGCACAAGGATCATCTGATAATGCTTTACTTGGTGGTAGTTTAAAGTTAAAAATTAAAAAGAAAAATATTTTATACAGTCAAGTTCTTTTTGATGAATTTTTATTAAAAGAAATAAAAGCCGGAAACGGTTGGTGGGCTAATAAATATGGTATTCAATTAGGGTTAAAATCGTATGATTTTATGTGGATAAAAAACTTAACACTACAAGCTGAATACAATATGGTGCGACCATTTACTTATAGTTACTACCATCAACCAACCAACATAAGTACTTTACAAAACTATGCTCATTTTAACTCTCCTTTGGCACATCCATTAGGTGCTAATTTTAATGAAGTAGCTTTAGGTTTAACGTATACAAAAAAACGCTGGATTATTGAGGCTATGAGCACTATTGCTAAAATAGGATTGGATACTAATAGCAATAGTGTTGGTCAGGATGTGTACATACCTTATAACAACCGGATTCATCCGGTAACTGGAGAACGTATAGATTATGGTTATGAAACAGGAGGTGGATTATCTACTGATATTATCAATAGCACTTTAAAAATTTCTTATTTAATAAATGCTAAGTCGCAAATGTTATTACAATTTGGAGTAACCAACCGAATGTTTAAAAACAAATACACTAACGAATCTAACAATATGTTTTTTATAGGACTAAGAACCGCTATTACGAATAGATATACTGATTTTTAATCTCACTATGTTTAGATTAAAAAACAAAATTCATCAACTTTTCTTGAAAAGAAAATTAACCAAAGAAGAATCGATTATACTAAAAGCTGTAAATAAAAAATATGGCTCCCACACAAATGATAAGTTATACTTTATTAAAAATAATAAATTATCTTCTTTAAAAAGTTCAGCAATGTTAATGGTTTGGGGAGAAAATAATGATGGACCAATAGTTCACTTGACAAATATATCAGATCTTCTATTATCTAATGAAATGGGAGTTGATGAAATTAGTGAAACTCAATTTTAAGAAACAATTAGAATTAAAACAAAATATAGTAAGCTAAACCTACTAATGCTACAATATAAATAATTACTCTTCTGTTAATTGTTGAACCCATTTTATTTCGAGCATAACCCCCACCCCAATTTTCTTTCAAAGTTGATCTAAATTCTTCTGGATTTGTTCTTGCTGTTCCTTCATTTTCAACTTCCTTACCTATTCGGTCGTATCGTTTTTGCATTTTTTCTTTCTTCTCATCATAATAACGAGGTTCAAAGTAAAACTGATTTGGGCGTCTGGTTTTAATTCCAAACATTGAAGGTAGTTTTGGAGCTTCCATAGCTTTCTAATTTTAATGTTAAAATTACGACAATTTAAACGAAAAACTAAAGCCATAAATTATACTTTCCCTAACTTTACTTCATGTCATTTAAGGAACGGTTAGCTCAAGGTCACAGTAAAGCAATTACCCAATCTATAATAAATGAAGTTTGTAGTCATCCTGAAAAAATGGATGAATTGATGAGTGTTTTTGTTGAGGGACCAATGAGAATTACTCAGAGAGCAGCTTGGCCTTTAGGTTTTATAGCTCAACAAAAACCAGATTTGTTAACGAAATATTACGACTTATTAATTGATGAACTTCATAATCCTAACAATCATGATGCGGTTAAAAGAAATATATTAAGAGCATTACAATACACTAATATTCCAAAAAAATATCAAGGCAAAATTTTAAATCGATGCTTTGAATTTTTACATGACAACAATCAACCTATAGCAATACATGCTTTTAGTATGACTGTTGCTCATAACCTTAGTAAAGAATACCCAGACATTATTCCTGAGTTAAAGTCAAGTATAGAATTATTAATGCCTAATGGCAGTGCTGGGATAAAGAGTAGAGGAAATAAAATATTAAAACAGATTAATAAAATGTCATTATAAAATTTTATTCTCGATACATTTTTGATTGTGTCAGTTCGAGTTTTCTAATGTCATACTGAGTTTATCGAAGTATAATTAGAAAATATCGAGAACAAAAATCAAAAACACTCGAATTGACAAATTTTTATTTAAAATTAAAATTATGAATATAGGAATAGTATGTTACCCAACATTTGGAGGAAGTGGAGTTGTTGCTACAGAGCTAGGAAAAGCCTTAGCACATAAAGGACATAAAGTTCATTTTATTACTTATCAGCAACCTGTTAAATTGGATATTTTTTCTGAAAACATTTTTTATCATGAAGTAAAAGTTTCAGATTATCCTTTATTTGATTATCAACCTTATGAGTTAGTTTTAACCAGCAAATTAGTAGATGTAGTGAAATTTGAGAAACTAGATGTTTTGCATGTTCATTATGCAATTCCTCATGCCTCAGCAGCTTACATGGCAAAACAAATATTAGCTTCAGAAGGGATTCATATACCATTCATTACCACTTTACACGGAACAGATATTACCTTGGTAGGAAAAGACTCATCATTCGAGCCTGTTATTACATTTTCTATAAATAAATCAGATGCTGTTACTGCTGTCTCTGAAGATTTAAAAAAAGACACCTTAAAACACTTTAAAATAAACAGAGATATTGAAGTGATTCCAAATTTTGTATGTTTAGAGCAATATAATTATAATGGCAGTATTCAATCTATTAGAAACTCAGTTGCTCCAAATGGCGAAAAAATATTAATCCATATTTCTAATTTTAGAAAAGTAAAACGAACTCAAGATGTTATTAAAATTTTTGACATTGTTAGGCAGCAAATTCCAGCAAAATTATTAATGGTTGGTGATGGTCCTGAACGCCACCGCTTAGAAGAGCTTTGTAGGGAACTGGGAACTTGCGATTTAGTTACCTTTTTAGGCAAAGTAAAAGATACTGAGCGTGTTTTGGCAGCTTCCGATTTGTTTATTTTGCCTTCTGAAACAGAAAGTTTTGGATTAGCTGCTTTAGAAGCTATGGCAGCAAAAACTCCTGTTATTTCAACAAATACAGGAGGAATACCTGAAGTAAACAATCAAGGGATTTCTGGTTATTTAAGTGATATTGGAAATGTTGAAGAAATGGCAACAAATGCTCTTAAAATTTTGTCTAATAATGAAACACTAGCTCAATTTAAAGAGGGTGCATACAATGAGGCTAAAAAATTTGATATACATGCTATATTGCCCATGTATGAAGAACTTTACGAAAGAGTGGTTAAAAATCCTTAAACTCTACTCCTGTTGCTTTTAAAGCAATTTGATTTAAAAAATTAGATAGTAAATCAACATCTAAATTAGTGTAAAACTGATGTTTCACCGGTAAATTCTCTGATAATAAATTATTCTCTTGCAACCTCTTTTGAGTTTGTTTAGCAACTGCCTCTCCAGAATCGATAACGCTTACCTCTTTAGGTATAATATCTTTTATTAAAGGAATTAAAAATGGATAATGACTACAACCTAAAACTATACTATCTGCTCCTTTATCTATCATTGGGATAAGATACTGTTCTAATAAGGGTTTTGTTTCTTCCAATTTCCCACCCTCAATTAATCTCACTAAATTTTTCCCTTCAATTTCAATTATTTCTACATCATCAAATTGACTTGAAGTGGAAATAAACAAATCGCTACTTAAAGTTCCTTTTGTAGCTAACACACCTACCTTACCGGTTTTAGTATTTAATGCTGCAGGCTTAATAGCTGGCTCAATTCCTATAAAAGGAACATCAAAACTTTCTCTTAAAATGTTAATTGCATTTGTGGTTGCCGTATTGCAAGCTACCACAATTAGCTTACAACCTAAACTTAACAATAGCTCTGTATTTTTAATACTAAAATCTATTATTTCTTTTTTCGACTTTTCACCATAGGGTGCATTTTTACTATCTGCTAAATAGATTGTCGATTCATTTGGAAGTAAATGAACAATCTCTTTACAAATAGAAAGTCCTCCCAATCCAGAATCGAAAATTCCAATAGGTGAGTGATTTGTATTTTTAATAGTTGTATTCACTTTATGCAAAAAAAATCCCGTACTGAAATTTCAGTACGGGATAAATTTAAGTGTATTTTTTGTTATTGAATACCCAATTTCTTTTTAACTAAGTTCAGAATATCAAATTCTTCATTATGATAAATTACAACTCCAAAACTTGTATCAGTTACTTTAGTATAGCCATTTGCTTTAGCTACATCGATAATTGCGTTTTTAGCTTTATCTACAATAGGTTGTAATAACTCTTGTTCCTTCTTTTGTAAATCTGCCTCAGCAGTTTGTTGAAACTCTCCAATTCTTTTTTCTAAATCAGTTATCTCTTTAATCTTTGTTTCTTTAATCAAATCAGTCATAACATCTTGCTTACCTTGAAAATCAGTAATCTTTGCTTGATATTCTTTTTGCATTGCTTCTAATTGAACTTTAAACTGGTTTGCATAATTTTGTAAATGTTTCTGAACAGAATCTCTTTCTGGCATTGCAGCCATCAATTCATTAGAATTGATAAAACCTTCTTTTTGTCCTTTCTGAGCCATTCCAAAAGTTGAAATAGCAACTGTAATTATTAGTAATGTTATTTTTAAAGTTTTCATATCTATTTTTTAAGTTGTCAAATATAAATTATTATTTTGTCTCACCTGGTTTATATCCTAGTTTTTTTAGCACATCGTCACTTAGGTTATATTTAGGATTTGTATAAAGCATTGTTAAACCACTAGACTTGTCAAATACTATTCCCAGTTTTTTATAATTAGCGATATCTGCAATAGCATTATATACTTTATCTTGAATAGGTTTAACTAATTCTTTCCTTTTCTGAAACAATTCTCCATCCACTCCAAATTTACTTTTTTGATACTCTTTGGCTTCCTTCTCCTTCTTTATAATTTCTTCTTCTCTCTTAGTTTTCATATCCTCAGTAAGCAAAATTTGTTCTGCTTGATAATTTTTATACATTTTATCTATTTCAGAATATCTTCTTTCCAATTGTTTTTGCCATTCAATAGATAATTTATCTAATTCTTCCTGAGCATCTTTATAATCAGGTATGTTCTCTAAAATATATTCAGTATCTACATAACCATAATTTTGACTGTATCCCGAAAAAGAGGTTAAAACAACTATTATTAAAAGGGCAAATCTTTTAAGTTTTTTCATGTTCGTTTTCATAATATGGGTCTCCTTATATTAATTATTAAAATTACCATCCATTAATACTTCCGCCAATACTAAAGTGTATTTCGGTTCTACTATTAGGATCTGTTTTCCCTGGAATATCATCAAACCTGTAGCCCCAATCTAATCCAAGCATTCCAAACATTGGCATAAAGATTCTTATTCCCATACCAGCTGATTTGTACACTTCAAATGGATTAACATTTCTAAATGAATCCCATGAGTTTCCTGCTTCTCCAAATACTAAGCCAAAAATAGTAGCATTAGGATTTAATGAGAATGGGTAACGTATTTCAGCTGTATATTTGGTTACAAATGTAGCTCCTACTGTTGGCGATAAATCTCCGGCTCCATAACCCCTCAAAGCAATAACTTCTCTAGCTACAAACTGATTAAACCCTGTTAAACCATCACCACCAACAAAAAACCTTTCAAAAGGAGTTGTACCTAATTTGCTATTAAAATTACCTAGGTAACCAAAACCTGCTTTAGTATTTAATACCAACTTACGTTTCCCACCTGTAAGGGAAGAAAACCAAGATGTTTGAAATTTCCATTTATGATATTCTACCCATTTATTCTTCTCTTGTGAAGTTAAATTCTCATAATCCGTATTTTCATCCCAAAATGTAGAGTATGGTAGAGTGTGTTGTAATGTTAATGTTGTACTTGCTCCAGTGGTCGGATAAATTGGGCTTGGCCCAGAAGAATTTCTAGATAATACATGTTTAAAGCTTAAGTTATTTGCAAATCCATCACCAAAACCACTTAATATTGCATAATTATCTAATACATAGTATTGGTAAGACACTTCTTGGTAAAAAGTAAAGAAATCATCCGGAAACTTTAATCTTCTCCCTAAACCGACTGAAGCTCCATATGATTTAATTGATTGACGAGCATCTCCTTCTCCTCCATTGTTATAATTAGTATGGTTTAATGCTATACTAAGAGAATTAGGTTTTCTTCCTCCTAACCATGGTTCAGTAAAAGACATGCTATAAGCTTGATATCCAAGACCAGTAGATTGTGCTCTAATAGCTAATCTTTGACCATCTCCAGCAGGCAAAGGTCTCCAAGCACCTTTCTTAAAGAAGTTTTTTGAAGAAAAATTATTAAAGGAAACTCCTAATGATCCAACAACTCGGCCTCCACCCCAGCCACCTGAAAGCTCTACTTGATCGGAAGGTTTTTCTTCAACTACATACTCAATATCGACAGTCCCATTTTCTTGATTAGGTATAGGGTTTACTCCCATAGTTTCTGGATTAAAATAACCTAATTGAGCAAGCTCTCTTTGAGTTCTAATTATATCTGAACGGCTAAACAACTCTCCAGGAAGTGTTCTTATTTCTCTTCTAATTACATGATCATTAGTTTTGTCATTTCCAACAATAGTTACTCTATTAATTCTTGCTTGCTTCCCCTCGTAAATACGCATTTCAAAATCAATAGAATCATTCTCTATTTTAACCTCTATAGGATTAACTTGAAAAAATAAATACCCATCATCTAAGTATAAAGAACTAACATCTCTACCACTTTGGTTCATGAATAATCTTGAATCTAATGTCTTCTTATTATAAACATCTCCTTTATTTATATCCAAAATCTTAGATAATCTATCTGTTGAGTGAATTGTATTTCCTACCCATTTAATATTTCTAAAATAATACTGACTACCTTCTTCTACTACTACATCTATATTAACTCTATTTTTCTTAGAAACCCTATAAACAGTATCTGACACAACCTTTGCATCACGATATCCTTTCTCGTTATACTTTTCAATAATAAGTGGCAAATCACCTTTGAATGCTGAAGGAATATATTTAGAAGTAGTAAAAATATTATAAGGTCGGCTTTCTTTAGTATCCTTAAAACTACGTTTTAACTTTCCTCCTGTTAGTGAATTATTTCCAATAAAATTTATATCCTTAATTTTTATTCTTTTACCAACATTCACCTTAATTACCATTATCACATTATTAGCGATACTAGTATCTTCTTGTAATTCAACTTTAGCAATCGCATCTAAATGCCCCTTTTTTATGAAATAATTTTTAACCTTATTTTCGGTAGTCATAATTAAGTTTTCAGTAACTACCTTTCCTCTTATTAGTTCAACTTGTTCTCTTAAATCTTTTTGTTTGGACTTGGTTACTCCCACAAACTTAAATTTAGAAAGTCTTGGTAACTCTGTTATGTATATGTCTAAAAATATTTTATCTCCAGAAATTTTAGTAGCAGAGATACTAACATCTGCAAACAATTTTTGATCCCATAAATTTTTAATAGCTTTTGTTACCTTATCACCAGGTATTTGAATTTCTTCCCCAACAACTAATCCTGAAATAACTTTCACAGTACTAGGGTTAAAATAATCAGATCCTGAAACAGTTATTCCTCCTATTTCATAATTTTTAGGAGAAGAATAATTAATATCAGACATATCTGAATTGATAGAGAACTGAGCGCTTACCAATATTGGTGAGATCAATAGGATTATTATATATAAAAATCTAATCATTAATTTTTTAATTGTTCACTTGTTAGTCCAAATCGCCTTTCTCTTTTTTGAAAATTCACTATTGCTTCAAATAAGTCTTCTTTAGTAAAATCAGGCCAAAGTTTTTCAGTAAAATACAACTCTGCATAAGCTATTTGCCATAATAGGTAATTGCTTATTCGATGCTCCCCACTAGTTCTAATTAACAACTCTGGATCAGGAATCATAGAAGTTTGTAAATGAGCATCTATTACCTTTTCATTAATTTCATTAGGTAATAAGTCTCCATTTTTTATTTTAACAGAAATGTTTTTAACAGCCCTAGTTATCTCCCATTTTGAGCTATAACTGAGTGCTAATACTAAAGTTAATCCTGTATTATTTTTTGTCTTCTCTATTGCTTTTTCTAATTCTTTGCCACAGTTATTTGGTAAACTATCTAAATCACCAATAGTTAATAACCTAACATTACTTTTGTTTAGTTCATTTACTTCGTTACTAATCGTATTAACTAAAAGCTGCATTAGTGCAGCGACCTCAACTTTAGGCCGATTCCAATTTTCAGTACTAAAAGCATAAAGAGTAATAAATTTTAGCCCTATTTCTCCCGCTCCTTCAACTACACTTCTTACGGATTTAACACCATGTTTATGCCCAAAGATTCTAGCTTTACCATGTTCCTTCGCCCACCTACCATTTCCATCCATAATAACAGCAATGTGTTTAGGTAAATTTGTTATATTTATTAGCGATTTATAATCCATTTAAAAGCACCTTAATTTTAAGGTCGGTCAAAGATAGCATTATACTAATTAACAACACCAATGCAACGTTTATCTTTTGTTAAAATTTTATAATTTAAGGTAATGCCCAAAATAGAGTACCAGTCATTATTCTGAGAATTACTTAATTGATAATTATTATTATACGTTTCTGATAATCCATCTATCTCATCAGTAAATGTTTTTCTCATACCCCATTCAACTCCAACCCCCCAATATTTAGCTATTGTAAATTTAATGCCTACTCCAAATGGGATAGAAAAGGATATTAAAGATCCTGTAGAATAAACATTATTACCTGCATCATTTTCTAAATCTGGATTAACCATAAATGCTGCAGCTCCAATAAACACATACGGAGAAAATAGTGACACCCTATTATTTCCTATTGAGTAGGGTAAAAAATTAAATTCTAAAAGCCCATATCCTTCATATATATCTGTAGAAAAAGATAGCTGTCGAAAATCACTAAAGGGTGTATTATTAACATCATCTGAAGCAGAGATTTTCCCATAATTTACACCAAACCTTAATGCATATCTTGTACTGGTATTTTTACGATAAAAAACACCAATTGAAGGGTTTACTTTATTTATAATTTGTTTGGATTGATTTAATTCTCCCAAATAATATGAAGTTCCTCCAAAAATTCCTAATTCGGAATGTTTTTGCCCAAAGCTGTTTACACAGAACAGGATGAAAATAACAGTTATGATTTTGAGAAATCTCATTGTTCTTTAAATATCCACCTTAAACGTGTTTAAAGTAAATAAATTATATATCAGAATAGAAGTTTAGAATTTAGGGAGATTTCGTCTCTTTCTAGCAGGCTTATAGTTTATAGAGATAATCCCCATCATGTAAGCATCATTATCTGTTTGATCTCCTCTTTGTTGAGGCTCTCCATAGCCGGCACCGTTAAGAAGCCCAGAAGGATCATGGAAATAGTAAGCATCCTCACCATTAGCTTCTAGAATTGCAGAAGGATTATTAGTTCCATCTACATAATAATATGTACTAACATCATCCATATAATCTGTGAATGTTTTTCTCATAGATAATTCTAAACTAATACTCCACTGACCAAAATGTCTGGCTCTTGCTCCCCCCCCTAAATTTCTTCTTAATCCAATCCCGTATGGGATTACAGCAGTAAAACCACTATAATCACTTGGCCCTCCAGGCAAACCTTGACCTTCAGTATTCAGAGGTGCTAATCTAATCCAGCGACCATTTCTCTCTCCCATTGGATCATACCAAATTCCACCTAAACCACCAAAAGCATAAACCTCAAATCTAAACCAACTTTTCCCTCTAACGCCTCGTAAACGATACAAGTGTCCAGTTTTTTGTTTGATAATCATATACTCTAATTGAGCAGATAATTCTAATACATTTGATTTGAAATTTAATTCTCTTCTCGCCCTTGCAGGCTCTTTAGTATAATCATCATC
>CBDUPT010000020.1:0-16241 GCA_965369165.1 uncultured Flavobacteriales bacterium
TTTCCTGAAGTTAAAGCTCAAATTATGAGAGATACTTGTAATAAATATCTTAATAATGTTGAGATGGATGTAGAATATAGTGTAGAACCTTATTGGACTAAATAATATACAAGATAAAGGAGTAACTGGCAAGTGTGAAAGGCTGTAAGAACCTTAAGGTGTCTGTCGGTAATAAGTAGACTTACACTACTTATGTTAATCGAGGTTGTAAGACTTTTAACTGCTCCTTTATATTTTTAAATACTAAATTAAGTAGAAATGAAATTTAAAGTATTAACTGGTACTGTAACTGATGTTAAGAACATTGCAGTAGATGATAAAGGTAATGTAACTGATTATACTCCTACGTTTAATAAAGGAGATATAGTTGAGTTAAGATCTCAATTTAATAATTATAGTAATAATTATAAAAAATTACTTGAAGGTACTTTTACTGTTATTAAATGTAAATTAAGTGATTTAGATAATATGTTAACTGAAACATTATATTTAGATGATTCTATAAATGCAGAAGGAAATATTATTATTAAAAATCCTTACTTAGTTAAACATTTTGTAAAAGTTGAAGTTGAAAAAACTGAAGAATAATTTAAAGGCGTGGCGTTTAATCTAAAACAAAATATTTAATTTTGAACAAAAGATTTCTACAAAACGGGCAGAGTGCCAAGTCACGCTTTTAATTTAAATAATAATTTAAAACACGAAAATGACAACATTATTACTTACATGGATAGGCGGAGTTTTAATAGGATTAGGGTTAGGAATACTATTTATACTGCTTAATATAGAGATACATAAAGGTATGAAAACAATTAAAATATATATTTCAGAAACAGATGCAGAAGATATTGCAACTGCTTCTCGTAAAGGTAAAGAAAGACTTTATACTACGTGGTCTCCTCTTATTGAAGGTACTACTGAACGTGTTAATTTAAAAATTTATTTAGGAGAAGAAGATGAAAAAACTAAGTGAAGAAGCAGTAAGTAAGTTTATAGAACAACTTCATTCAGAAGAAAAAGTAAACGCTACTGTTGTACTAAAATCCCTTAAAAGTAATAAAGATTTTACATATAAAATTAAAGCTTTTAATGTTAGAGCTTCTAGATATTTTAAAATAGGAACAGAAGTTGGTTATAATGAATTTCGTTATACTTATACTTTTAGTGTTTATAATAATATTAAACAAAATGAAGGTTATTTAATGCATACTGAAGCTACTGCTAATGCTAGATGGCTATTAAATAAACTATATGATAAAAATATTGTTAGTATTTTAGCTCAAGTAGAGCTTTATCATACAGGCAAATGTATTAAATGCGGTAGAACTTTAACTGATTTAGACTCCATAGAGTATGGTATGGGTAAACATTGTAGAGGATTTTAATTATGAATATAAATAAAGATAAATTAGATAGACAACTTATAGGTGTCGATAAATGGTTTAATAGTAGTAAGTACGGTGCTATTAAAGATAAAAGAGGTGCTGGTGTCTATGTAATGGGTTTTGGTAAGACATATCTTGCTATACTTGTTATTAAAAGATTGTTTGAAGAAAATCCTCTTACTAATATAGTTATTATTGTTCCTGCAAATGTTTTACAACAATGGGAAGATACATTGAAAGAAAATCTTTATAAAAAAGAGCTTAAACTAATCTCTTTATTTACTCCACATTATATTGTAAATAATGAATTTAGAATACAAACAGATGTACTTATTGTTGATGAGATGCATGAATGTTATAGCACTGAATTATGTAAAGTTATTGATAAAACTTATATAAGATACAGTGATAATTTAGGATTGACTGGTACTTACGAAGATAAGACTAATAGACATTTACGATATAAAGAATTATTTCCTGTAATTGATAGAATTGATGAAAAAGAAGGTATTGAAAAAGGTTATATAGCTCCTTATATAGAATTTAATATAGCCGTTACTCTTACTGAAGAGGAACAAGCGTTGAATGAAAGGTATTCTAAAGAAATTGCTAATAGTATGAGTAAATTCCCTAAAGGATATGGTTTTGATTTAGCAAGTAAATGTCTTAAAGGAGGTAAAGATAAAAGAGGTATAAAGTATGAAGGCAAAAATTATGTTTATGCTTATGCTCATAAAAAAGGTTGGAGAAGAGATTTAGATTTAAGTGTTCCTTATAATAGAGAGATTAATGATTTGTGGAATCCAAGTAAAATATTTGGCTATGCTACAAATTTATTTAATAGTGTTAGAAATAGAAAAACGTTACTTTATAACGCAAGTAATAAAATTAAAATATGTATAGAACTATGTGAAAAATTTAGTAATTTAAAAACTATTGTTTTTAGTCAATCTACAAATTTTGCTGATAAATTAGATTTACTTTTAAATGACAAAGAAAAAAATGTTTCAGTTGTATATCATTCACAACTTCAGACAATTATGCTTCCTAGTCCAAAAACAGGTAAACTAATTAAATTTGGTGGTGTTAGATTAAAACGTAGAGCAATAGAAAGAATAAAAACTGGTGAGTCTCGTATTATATGTACTGCTTCATCTCTTGATAAAGGTTTTGACGTTCAAGATATGGGTTTAGGTATAACTGCAAGTGGTACAAGTAATTTTAACCAGTATAAACAAAGAGGAGGGAGAACCAAACGTATAGATATATTTAACAAGAATAAACTTGCTTTACTTGTTAATCTCTATATTGTAAACAGTCAAGAGGAAAAATGGTTAAAAGAAAGACAATCAAAATCTAATAATAAAGTTTATTGGGTTAGTAGTGTAGATGAAATTTCCTTTTCACCTGTAGATAAAGCAGATATTAATTTTAATAGTATTTAATGAATAATGATATTAGTTGACCCGTATGTTAAGTTCTTAGTAAAACATGAACTGACACAAGAACAATTATTGTTTTTAATATTAATATATTATAAAAGAATTGATTTAATAGAACTCTATAAAAAAACATTTTCAGAAAATAACCAAATGATAAGTAAATATTTAATTGATGATTTAATTGATAAAAAGTTTTTACTTGTAAGTCATAATGGTTATAAACTAAGTGATATATTTTTAGATTTATTTGTACATCCTGATACTGCTGTAGATGAACTTTATAATGAATATCCTGATTTTTATATAACTACTAGTGGTGTATCTATTCCTCTTTTGGGATGGGATAGGCATATTTGTAAAAGTATTTATATACCTAAAATTATGGGTAATCTTGAAGAACATAGACAAGTAATACAAGATATACAATATGGAACAAAAAATAAATTAATTACTATGGGTATTAATAAATTTATTACCTCTGAATTTTGGAAAGTTCTAAGAAAGAAAAGAATAGAAAGTATTAATGTTAAAAAAGAAATAAATTTAGACGAAGATTTTTAATATGAATAGAGATAGTATATTACCTTATAGACCTGCAAGTTCTGTTGTAGATGAAGCATTTGATATTATTAAAAAAGAAAGAAGCGGAGAACAACTCGGATTACTTTCTGATATACCTAAGCTAAATAGAGCAATGGGTAAATTTTTTAGATTCTCTCAAATTAATCTATGGGCAGGACTTTCTGGTCATGGTAAGTCTTATCTTTTAAATAAACTGAATAGTGCGTTTTTGAGTCCTATTAATAGTGAGTACAAAAATAAAGTCCTTATTATACAATATGCCTTTGAAATGTCTGCTGTTACAGAAATGCTTAGAGCTTGTTCTTCAGATATGGGAATAAGTTATAGTGCGTTACTTAGTAGTGATTATAGTAAAGATTTAGATGATTATATACAATTAAGTGAAGAAGATTTACTTAAAGCTAAGAATTTTCTTGATTCTTATAAAAACAAAAGAATCATGTTTATTGAAAATGCTGGAAACGTAAATCTTATTTACAATACCACTAAAGAAATTGTTAGTAAAGTTAGGGCTAAATACCCTAAACAAACTTTTGATTTTATTGTAAATATAGATCATACTTTACTAATTGAAAAGTTAGGAGAAAGTGATTTGCTCGAACTTATGCTTAATACAGGTAAATTAGCTACAGCACTAAAGAAACAATTTGGTTGTATGGTTAATCTAATTGGACAACTAAACAATAATATTGAAGATGTTAGAAGATTAGCTGACCCTAGTATGCACTATCCTGTTAAAAGTGATATTTATGCACAAGGTCAAATATATAATGCTTGTGATAATGTGTTTATTATTAATCAACCTTCTCTTTTAAAAATTCAAGAATACGGTTTAAAGAAAATCCCTACTAAAAACCTTATTCATTTGTTAAAGCTTAAATCAAGATTTGGCATAGTAGGAAATATTTGGCTAAAGAACGATTTAAAAAATGGAAAGATTATTCCTTTTGAATTAAACGAGAAAAAAGAAGATGATATAAATAATTTACCACTTTTTAAGTAAATTTTATTTAAAAATATTTGTAGAAATCAAAAAAAAGATTATCTTTGTATTGTTATTAAAGGTGGCAATACATATAAGATGTATAATTAATAACAAAAAATGGAAATGTCTGAAATAAAAAACAAAGGCGAAATGAATCAAACAGACAGTTTAAAAAAAGAAGAAGTTGCTAAAGTAAGTGAAGCTGACAACACTGAAATAGCAACTTCTCCTGATAATAAGGGTGAAGATGTTAAAAGAGAACATCCTATTACTCCTAAAGAAGCTGTAAAACCTAAAACTCAGGTTACTGTTAGAAAAGAAGAAACAAAACTTACTAATCAAGAACTTGCCACTCTAGATTATTCAGAGTTTAATACTCCTGGAAGAATGTTAGCTTTAGGTAAAGCTCTATATAAAAGTAATCTAGTACCTCTAGCAACTCCAGAAGATGTAGCTGTCGCTTTAATGGCAGGTAACGAATTAGGTTTACCTCTTGTAACTAGCTTAAGTAGTATTTATCCTATTAATAATAGACCTACTTTAGGTGTACATTTACAAAAAGGTTTGTTACTTAGTGCAGGTGTTGTTTATAGTAAGATTGAAGATTATGTACCTATCTATATGTTTGTAAAAACAAATGAAGATGGTACAGTAGTTAAAGATAGTAATGATAAACCTGTTATAATAGGAAAAGGTAAAGCAGAAGAAAAACCTAAAAACGCTAAAAAAAGTACTAAACCTATAGATTATAGAACTACTTATGAGTTTAATAGACTCATTAAAAGACCTAATGGAACTTGGACAGAAATGACTCTTAAAAGTTCTTTTTCATGGTCAGATGCAGTTCAAGCTGAATTAACAGATAAAGATAATTATAAACATTATCCTCAAAGAATGTTAGATGCCAGAGCTTTTTGCATAGGTGCAAGAGAGATCGCAAGTGATGTTACTGGAGGTCTTTATAGTCCTAGTGAAATATCTGATGCCGTTATTATTAACGAAGCAGGAGAAGAAATACCTTACGAAGAAGTAAAATAATAACTCCTAATCTATCTCCTACTTACTTATTTATATTTATGTAAACGTAATTTTTTTATTAACTTTTAACTATTTTATTATGAAATTTAAAGCATTAACAAATGTTCGACCAACAAAAGATTATGGAAGCCAAGTAATTGCTTCTCCAACTGAAGGTACTATTAAAGTAACTCCTGATGCAGCCGAAATTATTGGTGTAGCCGCAGATGGTTATTTAGGACTTATTTCTCTTGGAGATTCTCCTTGTGTATTCAAAGGACATTCTGACTTAGGTGCAAAACTTGCATCTACTAGTAAATCTGGTGGAGGAGTACTTAATTGTTCTTCTGCAGTAGCATGGAATGAACTTGGAGGAAGTGCAGATCACAATGTTCACTTTAATGTTAGTGAGACTCCATTAGAAATATCTGATGAAGATAGAGCTGAACTACCCGAGATTTACAGATCTTTTGAATTTTATCCTCTTGAATTTGACAAGAAGGTAGAAAAACAAAGAAAGACTAAGAAATCTGAAGCTACAGACGAAAGTGCACAAACTAATGCACCTGAACCTGTAGAAGCAGGAAATGATGAAGCTGATTCATTCGACGATCTATAGTCCTTTAACATTTGTAGATTATAAAAAGGCAACTAATATGGTTGCCTTTTTTATCCTACTGTTTGATTTAATTTTGTTTAACTTTTTAATATTATTATTATGTCAGAAGAAAATAATGATGTACTTCCTCAAGGAAATGGAAACTCCGAAGGGAATGTTAATTTCGGTATAACTAAAGATACAAAAGCATCTAATGTTGTACCAATGCTTCCACCCACTAAATTAGAAACTCCTAATTCTTATTTTCCTACTGGTTATAAGTTTCCTGTTGCTAATTTAGTTAATGTTGTTTTTAATCCTGAATTAGAGACTAAAAACGGAAATAAAACAGTTCTTCAGTTTATATTCAAAGACAAAGAAAATCGTCAATATACTCATACAGAATGGGAAATTGATGCAACTGATGCTAAGTTTAATGATAAACTTGATTGGATGGGTCAAAGAATAAAGCACCTTTACGTTAATATCTTTGGAAGCTTTCCTAATGAAAAAGGTATAGGAACTAATGCTAAAAATTGGAAAGACTATTTTAAAGCAGTTAAAGAAGCTTTTGAAGTTCCTAAGATAGAAAAAGATGGAAAGCAGATATTTGCTTATAGCCAAGTCGATCTTTATATGAAACTTGTTTATTATAAGAAAAATCTAGGTTTTCCTTTAGCTCCTAATTTTGTACAAAGGAGAGTTAAAGATAAACCTTGTAAACTTGCAATAAAGCCTAGTGAAAGTATTGAGGTATCTGTTGGAAGTACTCCTTCAGGATTACCTACAATGGGAGCTATAGGAGGAGATGTAGATTCAGGAGACTTTCCTGATTTTGATTAATTAACTAACTGTAATTAAAGGCGACAATATGTATTATTGTCGCTTTTTTTGTATATGAAATTTGGAATATACCCAGAGCTTACTAAAGAATATATATTTAAAAGAGTAAGCCAAGAAGAAATAATGGAAAAGTATTTAGGTGTACCTGTAATTCTAAATGAACTTATAAGAGCACCTAAACTTATAAGAGCACAAGATGATAACCCTACTTGTTCTTTTTATTATAATAATCAAGGTCGTCTTAGGTTTAGAGATTTTGCTGGGTATTTTTGGGGAGATTGTTTTGATGTAGTTGGTAAAGCTATAAGTGTTGATTCAAATGATAAACGTGGGTTTAAGATGATATTGCATACTATTGCTAAAGATTTTAAGATTCATAAATATGAAAATGATACTGAAATAAAAAATTATCATAGTATTACTTCAAAACATTTTAGAAAAATAAAACAAAAAGAAAAAACAAGATTTCGTATTGTACCTAGAGAATTTAATTATCATGATAAACATTATTGGAGTAAATTTAATATTACTCCTAAATTACTAGGTATAGGTAAAGTCTATATGGCTCAAGAAATTAAAATAAGTACTAATGCAGGAGAAGATTATAGTTATATTTATAATTATAGTCCTAAAGATCCTGCATATTGTTATTATGGAGGTAAAGATATTAATGGTATAGATGAATGGAAAATTTATTATCCTTTTAGAAAAAAAGGTCAAGATAGGTTTCACTCCAACTCTTCTTTTTTACAGGGAAAGCATCTTATAGATTGCGGAAGATTTTGTGTAATAACTAAATCTTATAAAGACGTTTTAGTTTTTTATAGTTTTGGTATTTCTTCTGTAGCTCCAAGTGCTGAAAGTATTTTACTGGCTAAATCTGATTATGATTGGTTAATAAATCGTTTTGATTATTTAGTTAGTTGTATGGATTATGATAGAACAGGAATGAGAATGGCTCAGCAACTTAGAAAAGTTTATAAAATAGAACCTATAATGCTTACTAACGGTTTATTTGGTACTAAAGATTATGGTGCTAAAGATATAGCTGAATATGTAGATAATTTTGGTTCTAAAGATACTTTAAATCTCTTACAATCTGTTTATTCTTATTATAAACCTTATATTTTACAAAACGAAAAAGACTTATTTAACTATCTAAAATTCTTAAAATGAATACTATTAAATTAAAAAAAGAAGATAATACTCAATATTTTGTAACTGAAATGAGTGAAAAAGATTATTTGGCTATTAAAAAAACTTCTCCTAAAGATATTGAAAATTTAAAGGCTATTTATCCTATAAATTTTAATGGTGTAATAGGTATAGGAAAACTAGAAAGCGTTACTGCAAGTAAATTATCTAATTATGTAGCTTATTTAAAAGGTTTTGAACCAACTTTAATGCAAAAAAGAGCTATTGCTTTTAGAGATTACACTAAAACAGAAGAAAAACAAAAAGAAATACATTGGTTAGTAAATATTTGTAGCGATTCTGTAAGTTCTGCTAAAACTTTAATAATGACATTAAGACTTCCTTATATATGTATATGGTATGAGAAACAGGATTAAAATAGCTAGAATAACAATTCCTAAATATATTAGAAAAGTTAAAATTTCTAATAAGGTTAGACCTAAATACTGGGAGTGGGATGGTACTACTATTAGAAGTAAAGGTAGAAAATTGCTTCAAAAGTATATAGACCCTGAAAAGAAAAGAGAGGTGGTACTTAATGATGGTAATGTTTTACCTCAACATCTTAAAAAAGAATATGTTCTTGTTGGATTCTATAAAAAGAAACCTATTGAAAGACTTATTAGTGTTAATAGTGTTACAGGTAGTCAATATATTATTTGGGATGCAACTTCTAAAACTAAAGTAGAAAATAAAGAAGATATTATATATATTCTTTGTACTAATATTGATAAATCAAATTATCAAAAAGTTAAAAAAGTAATAGCTAATCCTACTAAAGTAGATCTTCCTAATTATGCAATTATTAACGGTCAGAATATTTATAATAGTACTGCTAATCCTTTTACTATAGGTAAAATATTTGATGCTATTAAACAAATGTATTATGATGCATTTAAAAATATGGATTCAAATAAAATGCAAAATTTTAGAGGGAATTTACCCTTTTCTTATCCATTACAAATAGAAGTAGAACTTCATGATACAGTTAAAAACGTATTCGATAATACTAAAAAAGGTAATGGTAGAAGATGGGATGTAGGTAATAGAACTGATCCTTATATGAAAACTTTTCTTGATTTTCTTGTATGTGGTTTACGTGATATAGAACCTTTTATTGAAGATGATGATAGACTTCATGTAACTACTGGAAATAATAGTTATTTCGTACCTATTGAAAATTCAGGAGATAGAAAACTAGTTTTTAATATATATCAAGATTGTAATCTAGCTTTTAAGGAATATTTAGAAGATGAAAAAACTAATAAATAAAATTAAATAATGGGAGCAACTATTAAAGATATAACTAGTCGTATTAAAAGAGATATTGAAGGATTGTTTTCTTTTATGGAAATAAATTTAAGTCAAGAAGAATTTAAAGATTATTGTGATAACGTAGCTTCTATAGTTGTGTATATAAATAAAGCTACTAAAGCAGATATTGATATTAAAAAACCTGTAAGTAATGTTGACAAAGTAACTAAAACTCTTTTATTTCCTTCTGAGCTTAATGATGAATTAAAAATGTTCTTTAGAACAAATTTTGATTCTGATTATATTAGAGATACTATAAGAATTAATACTTTAGATATTATAAAAAGACTTAAAGAAGATAAAGAATTTATTCTTCCTAATATTAATGCAAGAAAGCTTGTTAATAAACTTATTAAAAATAATTATACTTATTTAGAATTTTAATTATGAAAATAGATGCACAAAAAAGAAATGATATTGTTAATATAGGATCTATAGAAAGTATTGAATCTGTTATTAGAAAAGAAGATATGGGTCTTGCTCTAAGCTTTGTTTCTGAAAAACTTTATTCAGACCCTATAGGTTCTTTTATTAGAGAACTTACTACTAACGCAGTAGATGCTAATATAGGTAAGGACGAAGATAGTCCAGTAATGATTCATATATATCCTGAAGATGGTTGTATGTATATAGAAGTTAAAGATAATGGCGTAGGAATGAGTCCTAAATTTTTTAGGGATGTATATATGAGTTGGTTTGCTTCTGATAAAAGAAAAGATAATGAAAAACATGGTGGATGGGGATTAGGAAGTAAAAGTCCTTTAGCATATCAAAAAGAATATGAAGTTATTACTAGGTACGATGGTATAGAATATACTTATGTAGTAGCTATGGAAAATGATGAAAATGGATTACCTTTACCAAAAGCTACTCCTATAATGGATGAACCTACGGATAATCCTAATGGTACTACAATTAGAGTAGAAATAAAAGAAGGAGATACTTACAAAATACATAAAGCTTGTAAAAAACAACTTGCATACTTTAAAGCTGTTTATGTAAAGAACGAGTTTGATTATTATGATAATGACTTTACTATTATTGAAACAGATGATTATTATCTTAGAAATAAAAATTATCCTGTAGGAACTGAAATGCATATTAGTCTAGGACAAGTTGCTTATCCTATTAATTGGTATGTTTTAGGTTTAGATAGAATAGAGATACCTGTAGGTCTTAAATTTGATATTGGGGATTTAAATGTATCTTTAAGTAGAGAAGAAATTAGTTATACTAAAAAAACTATAGAGCTTTTAAAAAGACGTATAGATAAAGTACATTCTGAACTTTCTCAAAAATATGCAGAACAGCTTAAGATAAAAGATTTATTTGATTATATCATTGCTAATAGTGATATGAGAAATAATAATAACTACCCTCCTTTAAATATAGGAGGTATTAGTATTCCTATGAGTAATGTTAAACAAGATTTTTTCTTTACTCCTTATGAGGGATTAAAACTTAATATTAAAAATGTTAAGGAGTTATTTAGCTCTTATCTAGCTACACAAATTAGAGGAGGTAGAAAATATCCTTTAGGAATGGATTCTGTTAGAGTCTCTCATTATTTATATAGAAATCCTTCTATTTGTTATATAGCTAAAAGTTCTAGTTTAAATAGATATGATACATTATATACAGAAGATGGATATGTATTTTATAGAAAAAGTATAGGTATTCAAACTTTTAAACGTCTTGCAATAGCTTTAGATCAAGTTGCTTGTAATGATAAAGGAGTAACTATTGTAAATAATAATACACCTTTATATAAAATAGGTGCTAGTAAGCAAATAAATAAGTTTCTTAAATATTTAGATACTTATTTAAGACAAAAGATACAATCTTTTGATGGAATAGCTCCAGAAGAATGGGTAAAAGAATTTAAGGAAAGAGAAAGAGCTAAAAGAGAAGACACTAAAGGAGAGATTAATTATTATGATGTTGACAATAGACGTCATAAATTACGAATAAAAACTATTAATGATACAAAAGCAGTATTTATTATCAGAAAAGATAAAAATATTAGATATATTCTTCATTGGTATTATTTATATCAGGAAGGAAATAAGAATTTTAGAAAAGAAACAAAGTTTCTTATCGTAGCTCCTACTATCTATAATAAGTTAAGTAAAAAAAGTAATGTTCATGATGTTACTGCTTTACTTAAAGTAGGTTCATATAAAAGACTACTTGCTAAGATTCATATGGGATCAGTATTTCTTAAACTTATAGTTCCTTGTAGAAATGTGATACTTTATAGTAGTTATTATACTAAAAATTATACAACAATATTAACTTTTATAAAAGGTGCTCCTTCTAAAAAATCTATGTATGCTATAGATAATGATGGAGAAAAAAAAGAATTTGTAATAGACTTACTACAGTATTTTTCTAGTGAGTTTGAAAGTCTTTATAATGAAATGATAACAAATACTAAAACAAAAGTTTTTTATTGTTTACATGAATTTTTAGAATTAAAAGAATTAGTTGAAAAACATCCTTTGTTTATGTTTGCTCCTGAAACAATTCCTACTTCTGTTTTATATGAATATATAGTTAAGAATAAAATTCTTAAATTTGATAAAATTTTAATTGAAATGTTTAATCTAAAATCGTTAAAAAATGACAAAAAGCTCAAAATCCTCGACTAAAAGTAAAGGAAAAGTAACAAAAACTATTGAAGGTAAAGCAATAGGTAGAAATGTAATTCTAAACATTGATGGTACTAAGTATTCTAAAGCCTTTCCAAAAAAGGAAGATAGAGAAGAAATTCTAAGCTTAGTAGATGCTTATAATAAGCGTAATTCTCTAGCAAAAGAAAAAGCTATTATTGATTTTATGCTAAAAGATAAAAGTACTGAAGCAGACAGAAAAGCTGAAGCAAGTAAAAAGGTAGGAAAATCCGATAAAAAAATAACTAAAAAAGCTCCTATAAGTGCAGCAAGAAAAAAAACAAAAAAAGATACACTTATAGAAGCTAAAAAACTTTTAGAAGAAGATGGCTATATTGTTACGAAGAAAGCTCCACCTTCTAGAAGGAGAGGGGGAGAATACTAATATTATTAAATTATTATTAAGTACTCCTAAAGTATTTAATATTTATGAAGATACAAATGCTGTTGAGGTAGCAAATTACTTGTTGCCTCGCAGTGTTGGTATAGAAGTTGAATGTTTAAAAGGAGACGACTTTAATTTAAAAGCCTTTGAAGATATTCCTAACATACTTGATGTTAATGTAGATAATAATGAACAGCGGTATCGTATTCCTACTGGACTTTTAGGTTTACAGTGTATGTATGATATTTGTAAACAACTAAAATTAAATAGTTTATCTAATCCTAATAGTGGCATACATTATCATATAGATTGTACTAATTTCTTTGATGATATAACAAGTTCTTTATTAAAAGATGAAGAAGATTGGATATTACAAGAATTAGATACATGGGATTATGGAGGTAAGTATAATGTTAAAAAAGTGTATTATGATGGAGGTGCTTGTTGGGTTAGATTTCAAAAACAATTCAAAACTATGGAAATAAGAATAGGTAATATGACTTTTAATTATGGAGTTATAATTAGAAATGCTATTCATGGTTGCCATATAGCTGAAAAATTAGCAGAACGTGTAGGTATAAGAAAGAAAGAAGATTTTCCTATACTTAATTACGAAGAAAAAGATTTAAGAAGTTTTTTAAAAAATAGAATAATAAAACAATGACAAAAGAATATCCTAAATTATATTCGAGAGACGTAAAAGGTAAAATTTTAGTATGGAGTGCTAAAGTTATGAACCAAAATAATCAAGTTGATATTTGTATATCTTATGGAGAACTACAAGGAGATAGAACTTTACGTTGGGAAAGAGATGTAAGAGGAGTTAACATAGGTAAATCTAATGAAACTAATGCTTGGCAACAAGCCGAATCTAAAGTCGAAAGTAGAATTAAAAGAAAAAGAAGAAAAGGTTATATGTCTATAGAGGATATAAAAGCTACTATAGACGCTGACTCCAATCTTGATAGTACTGGCTATAATTTTTTTACAGATAATAGAGACGAATTAACTAAATTATTAGATACGCATCTTCCTAGTGTTAAAACTGATTTAGACGGTGATGTAAAACCTATGTTGGCTAAACAATATTATCGTAGTAAAAAGGATTGGACTGATCCTGAAGGAAATATTTGGGAGGATAGAAAATATTATTATATGTTAAATCCTTATACAATTAAAGAAAAGAACGCTGTAGTTGCTAAATTTCCTTGTATGGCACAATTTAAAATTAATGGTGTTAGAGCTACAATTCAATTAAAGTCTGGAAAAACTCTTATAAAAAGTAGAGATGGTATAGAATATATTGTTCATCATATTAATGATTTCTTTAATCTTAATAATGATATATTTGATTATGAAGAAGAAGAACTTATATTAGACGGTGAACTTTATATACATGGAGAGCTTCTACAAGATATAGCAAGTGCAGTCAAAAAACCTAATTTAAATACAAATAGAGTTATTTTTATTTTATTTGATTTAGCTATTCCTGATTACACTAATTTAGAAAGATGGGAAATTATTAAAGAGCATATTAAACCAAAATTAGATAGTAATTTAAGCTGTCCTGTAGAAATAATTAAAACTACTAAAGTATCTAATGAAGAAAGTGCACAAAAGTTTACTGATATTTCCATAGAAAAAGGTTATGAAGGATCTATATTTAGAGACTTTAATGGTCTTTATGTATTTGGTAATAGACGTAATTGTATGACTAAACTTAAAAGGTCTATATCAGAGGAATTTAAAATAACAGATATTGTACCTCAAGAAAAAGATAATACTATGGGTAATTATACCTGTATAAATAAGAATGGAGAATCATTTGATGTTACTCCAAAAGGTACAGAAGATTTTAAACGAAGTCTTCTTCTTAATAGAACTAGTTATATAGGTAAAAATCTTACTATTGATTTTTATGAATGGACTAAAGATAATAAACCTTTACATATTATTAATAACACAATTAGAGATTATGAATGAAAAAACAAAAGACCCTAATAGAGAGACTGCATTAAGTATCTTTAGAGGTATTATGCAAAGTAAAGCTAAAGATGTAGCTAACTTTATGGCTACAGAAATAGCTGATGGTAACGCTGACCCTGTTTATATAGGCATAATGGCAAAAAAGTTTGCTAAAGTACAAGAAGAATTGTTTAAAAATAAAGATGCAAAAGAATCTATTTTTGAAGCAACTAAACTTTATAAAGAAAAGACTGCAACTTTTGAAGTATTTGGGACTAAAATTCAATTAGCTAATACTGGTTATTGGGATTTTAGTGATACTGAAGACCCTTATTTAGAAAAACTTAAGGAAATAGAAGTTAAAATTAAAGGTCTTGTGAAAGATAGAGAGGAAGAACTTAAAGCTCTTGCAAGTGCTTGGGAAAAACGTACTTCTGGAGATGGTTTTAACAGAGGTTTAGAAGCAGGTTCATCTTTTATTATTACTGTTCATAATTTACCTGAACTTACATGGACAGACGCATATGCTGAAATACATACTAATCCTCCTATTAAAAGAGGTTCTGAGACTTTAAGATATTTTGTATAATGGATTTATTTACAGATTCTATAAAGTCTCCTGTTCCTTTCTTAGAAAATTGGAAGCATTTATTTTATCATGAGAGTTTAATAAAAGTTAATATACTTTTAAAAAATACTCATGCTATGAGAAATAAAGTAAAAATATATCCTGAACATCATGATATTTTAAATGCTTTTAAGGATAATAGACCTAAAGAAGTAAAAGTTATTATTCTAGGTCAAGATCCTTATCATAATGGAAATGCTACTGGTCATGCTTTTGCTTGTAAACTTAACATTAGCCCTTCTCTAAGAAAAATAGTAGAACAATTAAAAAAAGAGCCTAAGACATTAATAGATGATAAGAAAAATGCATCATTACATTATTTAGTAAAACAGGGTGTAATGCTTTTAAATACTATATTAACAGTAGAAGAAGGTAAACCTTTATCTCATAAAGAGTTAGGATGGCAAAGTATTGTAGAAGAATTTCTTAGAAATTTTAGTTATCAATATAAAGGAGTGGTTTATATGCTATGGGGAGGTTATGCTAAAGATTTTTCTAAGCATATAAATCCTGTAGGTAATCTTATATTAACATATAGTCATCCTGCTTACGCTTCTTATCAAAATATAGAATGGAACTGTGACCATTTCAAAAAAGCAAATGAATTTTTAACTAATATTAATAAACTTAAAATAAACTGGTATTAAAATGGAATTTAAAACACAAAACCCTTTTCCTAATGAAAAGGAAATTCAAGAATTAATTAAATTTATAGATACAGTTCCTAAAGGAATTGTTGCTATATTAAATCCTTTAGCTCCTAGTGTAACAGAAGCTGGAGTAATGTTAAAAGAAGAAGAAAATCGTGATAATCAGTTTGCTATTAATAATCAAGGTTATACTGTAGCAGTAAAAACTATTTTTGATGATGATTTAACGTATAATATAGGAGACAGAGTTCTTATATCTAAACACGCTGCTCCATTAAGTGAGAGATTAATAGCTACTGACTGGTACTTAAAAAATTTAAAGCCAGATACAATTAAACAAATAGAAAGTCCTGACTTTAATAAAGATACTAAAAAACTTTATTATCGAAGATTTGTTTGTTTTTTCTTTTATGCTAGTGATATAATTTGTAAACTTCAGAAAGATGATTAATATATCTATTGTAAAAAAAGACGATAAAGTAATAGTGCCTAAAATGGCTACTATTGGAAGTGCAGGATTTGATCTATTTGCACATAGTTGGTTAATGAAATTTAATAAATTTAATTTTAAACTATCTGAA
>CBDUPT010000021.1:0-15081 GCA_965369165.1 uncultured Flavobacteriales bacterium
GACACGCTTACATATCAAATTCATCTTGCTGTCAAAACCAAAAACGACCCCAGTTTATACTCTTTATGCTTGACATTTCGAGTGATTTTTGATTTTCGTTCTCGATACATTGTTATCTATCCTTCGATAAACTCAGGATGACAACAAAACTCGAACTGACAAAATCAAAAATTTTATCGAGAAATCTTTTATTAATATAGGATATACACCTACAAACTCAATATGACAATTTAAAAGTATTTTCAAAGAACTATACAAAGTTACTACTATTTACAGTATTTCTCATTCATTTTTATATTTTTGAGCGAAAATCAGATGATCATGAAAATTGGTGTAATTAAAGAAGGTAAAAATCCACCTGACGAGCGAGTACCATTATCTCCAGAACAGTGTAAAGAAATTAATGATAATTTCCCTAGTATAAAATTAGTGGTTCAAAAGAGTAATGTAAGAAGGTTTAAAGATTCTGAATATGCTAACTTAGGTTTTGAATTAGTTGATTCTGTTAATGATTGTGATGTTTTAATGGGAGTGAAAGAAGTGCCTATTAATGAGCTGATTGCAGATAAAACGTATTTCTATTTTTCTCATACCATAAAAAAACAACCTTATAATCGTGACTTACTATTAGCAATGATGGATAAAAACATTGCAATGGTTGATTACGAAGCATTAACAAATCCTAATGGTATGCGTTTGATTGGCTTTGGTAAATATGCTGGTATAGTTGGGTGCTACAATACATTTTACGCTTATGGTAAACGTACTGGCGAGTTTAATTTAAAAAGAGCTTACCAATGTGAAGACCAAGCAGAAATGGAAACTGAATTAACTAAAATTAAATTACCTAATAACTACAAAATAGTTACTACGGGTGGTGGTAGAGTAAATTCTGGTATTGAAGAAATACTTAATAAAGTTGGTATTAAAAAAGTAAGTGCTACTGATATTTTAAGTCACGATTATAATGAGCCTGTTTATGCTCAATTATTAGTTGACGATTATTATAAAAAACCAGATAATTCTGATTTTAAAAGAAGTGAGGTTTATAATCATCCGGAAAGGTTTGAAAGAGACTTTATGAAATTTGCTAAAGTAGCAGATATGTATATTTCTGGTCACTTTTGGGATGAAAACGCACCATATATTTTTACAAGAGAAGATGCTAAACATCCTGATTTTAAAATTAAGGTAGTAGGAGATGTTAGTTGTGATATTGATACAGCAGTAGCATGTACATTAAGACCTTCAACTATAAAAGACCCTTTATATGCTTATGATGCTCAATCAGAAAAAGAAACTACTGTTGATAATCTTGGAGCAATTACAGTAATGGCAGTGGATAATTTGCCATGTGAATTACCTAAAGATGCTTCTGCAGATTTTGGTAGAGAATTTATTGATAAAATATTACCTCATTTAATTGAAGATAAAGAGGCTATTATTAAGAATGCAACTATCTGCAAATATGGTGATTTAACAGAAGAGTACGAATATTTGAGAGATTATGTAAATGGAGAGCTTACCGCTTAACAGTGTTTTTCCCAACTAATTTTTTTAAGATATAATAAAGGTATTGTGATTTTATAATTTCAATACCTTTTCTGCTTTCTTCCATAGGAATCCGTTGTAAATTTTTTGGAGTTAAATCGGTTTTCAAACCAGCAGTTCCAAATGTTAAGTCAAGTTGAGGGTTTACTTTGTTGTAAAAACTTTGGTTTACACCATCGTCAGTAAAAGGAAAGGAAAAGACTTTGTAATTTAATTTAAATTTATCGACTAAAATATTAACACTTTCCAAAGTCTGTCTAATTTGTTCTTCTTCAGTTATATTTTTATATAAAGGATGATTTATGCTATGCCCACCGATGGTAAAACCGTCATTTACCAATTCATTTATTTGAGATGTTGTTAAGTAAGGTTGTTCTTTAGCTAAATAATTTTCGAAACTAAAATCTAAGGTTTCAGCTAACATATCCATTGTTTTTTCCTCACCGTATGGTAAGTCTAACATTCCAGAAGCAGCATATTTTTCTGCTAACAAGTTTGCTTTAAACCGATAAAATAGTTGTTGATTATCTATAAAGTCAGTGTTAATGAAGAAGGTAGCAGGAATGTTTTTTTCTTTTAAAATTGGAGCTATAATAGTGTAGATTTCTTTTAAACCATCATCAAATGTTAAATGGAAACACTTCTTTTTGGGTTTTTGTCCAGATTTATTTAGCTCAATTAACTCATCAAGGCTAATAGGGTTAAAGTGTTTTAATAAGAAATCTAAATCGTGTTTAAATTCTGCTACAGTTTTTACAGAATATAATTGGTTCAAGTGGTTGCTGTCTTCATTTGTTACCACATGATAAAACGGTAAAATCAACCGTTGTTTGCTTAAACCAATAAGTTGGTTGGTGCTAAACCAACGACTACAAACTCTAGCAATATTTTTTACGATTTTTTTAATTTTCTTAAAAGATAAAAAACCAAAATTAGCTTTAAATATTAAAAACCTTAAAAAACTACATTTATTTTATATTTTTGTTCCACTTAAAAAATTAAGTTATGAGAGAAATTCAGTTCAGAGAAGCCCTAAACGAGGCAATGTGTGAGGAAATGAGAAAGGATGAAAACATCATTCTTTTAGGAGAGGAAGTTGCAGAATATAATGGAGCTTATAAAGTAAGTAAGGGGATGTTAGATGAATTTGGTGCGAAAAGAATTATAGATACACCTATTTCAGAAAATGGTTTTACAGGTTTAGCTGTAGGAGCTGCTATGAATGGTATGCGACCAATAGTAGAATTTATGACTTGGAATTTTTCGTTAGTAGCAATTGATCAAATTATCAATAATGCTGCTAAAATGCATAATATGTCAGGTGGTCAATTACATATCCCTATGGTGTTTAGAGGGGGTACTGGTGCTGCAGGTCAGCTAGGTGCAACACATTCTCAAGATTTTTCTAACTGGTACGCTAACTGTCCTGGATTAAAAGTTATACAACCTTCTAATCCTTATGATGCTAAAGGTTTATTAAAAGCAGCAATAAGAGATAATGATCCTGTTGTTTTTATGGAGTCTGAACAAATGTATGGAGATAAAGGAGAGGTACCTGAAGGAGAATACATTATTCCAATAGGAGTAGCAAATGTGGTAAAAGAAGGTACAGATGTTACTTTAGTTAGCTTTGGTAAAATGATGAAGGTAGTAAATGCTGCTGCTGAAGAATTAGCTAAAGAAGGAGTTAATGCTGAAGTAATTGATTTAAGAAGTTTACGTCCTATTGATTACGATACTGTGATCAACTCTATAAAGAAAACCAATAGAATGGTATTTATTGAAGAATCTTGGCCTTTGGGTTCATTTTCTTCAGAAGTAACATTTAAAGTACAAAAAGATGCTTTCGATTATTTAGATGCTCCTGTTTTAAGAGTAACTGGTGCTGATGTGCCTATGAGTTTTTCTCCACCATTAATTGAAGCTTACCTACCTAATGTAGATAAAGTTATAAAAGCAGCAAAACAAGTAATGTATAAATAGAATGTAATTAGTTTATAAAGTTGTTTAATCAGTTAAAAAAATCACTTTTCACTTTTCACTTTTTACTTTCAACTTAAATTACCTACTTTTGCCGACCTTAAAAATTTAATTTAAATATTCAATAAATAAAGATATATGGAATCAATGATGATTTATATGCCAATTGTAATGGCAGTATTAGGCCTTCTTTACATGGTTGTAAAAAAAGGATGGGTAATGAAGCAAAGTGCCGGTGACGGTAAAATGAAAGAAATTGCTGACCACATTTACGAAGGTGCTTTGGCTTTCTTAAAAGCAGAATACAGACTTTTAACAATGTTTGTTATTGGAGCTAGTATTGTATTAGCTGGTGTTGCTTTTATTGTTCCAAGTACTCATTACCTTATTATTCCTGCATTTATTATTGGTGCAGTATTTTCAGCATTAGCAGGAAATATGGGGATGAAAATCGCAACTAAAACAAATGTAAGAACTACGGAAGCTGCAAAAACAAGCTTACCAAACGCACTAAAAGTTTCTTTTGGTGGTGGTACGGTTATGGGATTAGGAGTTGCTGGTTTAGCTGTTTTAGGGTTAACGGCATTCTTTATTTTATTTTTCCAACTATTTATGGGTGGTCAATGGACCAATACTGTAGATATGACTATGGTATTAGAAACATTAGCTGGATTTTCTTTAGGAGCTGAGTCTATTGCTTTATTTGCAAGAGTTGGTGGAGGTATTTATACTAAAGCTGCAGATGTTGGAGCTGATTTAGTTGGTAAAGTTGAAGCAGGAATTCCAGAGGATGATCCACGTAATCCTGCTACAATTGCAGATAACGTTGGAGATAATGTTGGTGATGTTGCTGGTATGGGGGCTGATTTATTTGGTTCTTATGTTGCAACAGTTTTAGCCGCAATGGTTTTAGGTAACTATATTATTTCTGATATGGGTGGAGCTATCCAAGATGCATTTGGCGGAATTGGACCAATCTTATTGCCAATGGCAATTGCTGGTGCAGGTATCATTATATCTATCATTGGTACTTTCTTAGTGAAAATTTCATCTAACGATGCAAAAGAAGCCGATGTGCAAAAAGCATTAAACATTGGTAACTGGACTTCTATTATATTAGTTGCAGGTGCTTGTTTTGGATTAGTAACATGGATGTTGCCAGAAACAATGCAAATGAACTTCTTTGGTGAAGGTGCACAGGACATTTCTTCAATGAGAGTATTTTACGCTACTTTAGTAGGATTAGTTGTTGGTGCAGCCATTTCATCTTTCACTGAATATTATACAGGATTAGGTAAAAAACCAATTTTAAAAATTGTTCAGCAATCATCTACTGGTGCTGGAACTAATATTATTGCTGGTTTGGCTACTGGTATGATTTCTACTTTCTCTTCAGTATTGTTATTTGCTGCTGCAATTTGGGCATCTTATGCCTTTGCAGGATTTTATGGGGTTGCTTTAGCTGCTTCTGCTATGATGGCAACAACTGCTATGCAATTAGCAATTGATGCTTTCGGACCAATTGCTGATAATGCAGGTGGTATTGCTGAAATGAGCGAACAAGAGCCAATCGTTAGAGAAAGAACAGATATTTTAGATTCAGTTGGTAACACAACTGCTGCAACAGGTAAAGGTTTTGCCATTGCTTCTGCTGCATTAACTTCTTTAGCATTATTTGCTGCCTATGTAACATTTACAGGTATTGATGGAATTAACATATTTAAAGCTCCTGTTTTAGCCATGTTGTTTGTTGGTGGTATGATACCAGTTGTATTTTCTGCATTAGCAATGAATGCTGTTGGTAAAGCTGCTATGGAAATGGTACATGAAGTAAGAAGACAGTTTAAAGAAATTCCAGGTATTATGGAAGGAACTGGTAAACCTGAGTACGATAAATGTGTTGACATTTCTACTAAAGCTTCATTAAAGCAAATGTTATTACCAGGTATTTTAACAATTGGGTTTCCTATTGCTATTGTATTAGTAGGTATGTTAATCTATCCTGATAACAATCAATTAGTAGCAGAAATGTTAGGTGGATATATGGCAGGTGTAACTGTAAGTGGTGTTTTATGGGCTATTTTCCAAAACAATGCTGGTGGTGCATGGGATAATGCTAAAAAATCTTTTGAAGCAGGTGTTGAAATTAATGGTGAAATGACTTATAAAGGTTCTGAAGCTCATAAAGCTGCAGTAACTGGAGATACAGTTGGTGATCCTTTTAAAGATACATCAGGACCATCAATGAACATATTAATTAAGTTAACTTGTTTGATTGGATTGGTTGTAGCACCTATTTTAGGTGGGCATACTGATGAGGTTCATGCGGAAGAACCGGTAGCTATAGTTGAAGAAGTTGTTGAGGAAGTTGTTGAATCTCCTGTTGCAGTTGAGAATACTAAACAAGTTATTTGGACAGGTAGAAAAGTGGGGGGAATGCATACTGGAGGTGTAACGATTTCTGAATCTACTTTAAAAATGGAAGAAGGATCATTGACTGGTGGTTTAACTATTGATATGACTCAAATTACTTGTTCTGATATTGAGCTAGGAGAAGATAATGATAAACTAATTTCACATTTAAAGAGTGATGATTTCTTTGGTGTTGAGAAATTTCCAACAGCAAGTATAAATGTAACTAGTGCTACTAAAGATGAGCAAAACGAAGGGTATTATAATGTTACAGCAGATTTAACTGTTAAAGGTGTAACTAATGCAATTGAATTTCCAGCTCTTATAAAAGTTAATGAGGACAGCTCTTTACATATAGAAGCTACATTTGCTTTCGATAGAACAGGTTATGGAATTGAGTATGGATCAAAATCATTAATTGGGAAATTGGCTGGTAAGTTTATTTATGATGAAATTGAACTTTCATTGAATGCTGACTTATAGCGAGTAATAGCCTCTATGACTAATGTCATATCTATTTGTTAATAAAATGTTATTTTTATGATAGGTATATGAGGATTGAAATTATTTACCTTGCTTTGAAAAATAAAAAATTATAAGATACAAACTTATAAACAGGCTGTTGATAACTATTAACAATTGTTAATAAAATCAAAAAAAATTTGGTAGTTGTCAATTTTTTGTATTATGTTTGCATCGAACTAAAAATTTTAAATAATAAAAATTAAAAAGTTTAACTAAAACAATTTGTAATGAAGAAAAAAGTATTATTTGTAGCTTCAATGTTTTTAGCTACTGCAATGATTGCACAAGACGGTTTAACGTCAAAAAAAGGTGAAGCTTATTTACCAGAAGCTGGTGACTGGGCATTAGGATTTGATGGAACTCCATTCTTAAACTATGCTGGTAACATGTTTAACGGTAATACTGGTAACAGTGTTAATGCTACATGGGTAGGTAACCAACCTGCTATGACTATTTATGGTAAAATGTTTAAAGATGAAACTACTGCTTATAGAGCTAAATTAAGAATTGGTTTTGGTAGTACTACTACATCAAACATTTTTGATACATCTAACACTACTTTAACAGGTGAGGTTACTGATGAAATGAAAACTTCTTACTTCAACCTTACTTTAGGTGGTGGTATCGAGAAAAGAAGAGGAAATACTAGGATCCAAGGTTTTTATGGTGGTGAAGTATTACTTTCTTTTGGATCTAGTTCTACTGATTACACTTATGGTGATAACAGTAAAGGTTCTACAGCTGATGGTGATTTATACCAAGCTGAGTATACTACTGACTTCGTAACTGGAGCTACTACAACAGGTGGTGAAAGAGATTTAAGTGTTTCTAATGGTTCTACAATGACTATCGCATTAAGAGGTTTTGCTGGTGTTGAGTGGTTTTTAGCTCCTAAAGTATCTGTAGCTGCAGAATACGGATGGGGATTAAGAATGCAATCTCAAGGTGATGGTGAAAGAGATACTGAAGAGTATACTGTTGCAACAGGAGCTACTAATGAATCTTTAATTCAAAGAAAACATACTACTGGTGGTAACAGTTCTTTTGGAATTGATACTGATAACAACGGTGGTGTAATTAGCATCTTCTTCCACTTCTAAGAAGTAGAAAGAAAAATATATAAGAAAGCCCGACCAAATGGTCGGGCTTTTTTTTGTGATAAACTTTCCTGTCCTTCGAGTTCCACAGGATAAACTTCGGCTAAAATCCAGATACTGTAGCTTACTCAAAAGTATTTTGCTCCATCTAGGTAACCGATTTCTCGGGTAAGAGTTAGACAGCTGAGAAACTACTTGCCTGTACTTCGTTTACAACTCAGTATAAACTCCAGTAGGGATTCAGTCACGGTATCACACTCAAAATGAGTATCTACTTTCCTATACAAAAGTTAAAATAAAGTACAACTCTGTTTTCAAATACCAAAAACACTTTCTTTTTATTGACTTCCAGTATAAACACATGAAAGTAATCTAACGTAAAATAACGTGAGTTTTGAATAAGGAAATTAATATTCAAAAAGTGTCAATTCGAGTGAAATTCTGCAAGAATTTTATATCGAGAATAGCTTTTTGAATGAAAATCATTGGTTCTCGATACAATTTTCTACCGAAAATCACTCGAACTGACAATAATTTTCTTATCAAAAACTCACGTTAAAATATTCCATAAAAAAAGCACTCTTTAGAGTGCTTTTATGTTTTATTTATTCTTGATTAAGAATTACTTTCCATCAAACAAACCATGTAATTCGGCATCTATTGATTGTATAATCTGACCTAAATCTTCTGCTTTCTCTGAAAAATTATTAGAATCTACATCAATAACTAAAATTTTACCTTGGTCATAAGTAGATATCCAAGCTTCATAACGTTCATTTAAACGCTTTAAATAGTCTATGCGAATACTTTCTTCGTAATCTCTACCTCTCTTTTGTATTTGATTAACTAGAGTTGGTACAGAGGCTCTTAAATAAATTAATAAATCTGGAGGTTGAATAAATGTCTCTTGTAGTTTAAATAAAGAGAAATAAGTTTCAAAATCTCTAGTAGTCATTAATCCCATAGAATGTAAGTTGGGAGCAAAAATGTATGCGTCTTCATATAGTGTTCTATCTTGGATTACACTTTTTTTACCTTCTCTAATTTCTTGTATTTTACTAATACGACTAGTCATATAGTAAATCTGAAGGTTAAAAGACCAGCGTTGCATATCATTGTAAAAATCATTTAAATAAGGATTTTCATCTACATCTTCAAAATGCGCATCCCAATTGTAATGTTTTGATAATAATGTTGCTAAAGTTGTTTTTCCTGAACCTATATTTCCTGCTACTGCTACTAACATACGTGTGTATTTTTAAAGAGATTAAAAATACAAAAAAAAAGATAGCTTGAACTCGTATTTATTCAATTTTATCTATAATCAGTTGATTGTTTTGATTTACAAGGTACATCTGATTTTTGTCAATCCTTACTGATTTTATATTGTTGTATTTCAATGTTTTGTATTGTTTTTTATCAAAACTCATAAAGTTATAGCTTTCAATCAAACCTTCTTGATTGACATATAATATGAATTTATCTTTTACTTGAAATATTTCTAAGTGATACAAAGGGATAGATTTTAGATAGGTTCCATAATTATCAAAAACTAAAATACCATTTATAGAATCACCTAGGTACACCCTGTTGTTGTATTCAAAAAGATAATTAGGTTGAATATTTTTACCTAATAAGTTGGCTAAGTTACCAGATGAATTAGTGGTTTGTAATTCTTGATTTTTTCTTATCAATTCAAAGTTAAGAGAATTATAATACCAAGCACCGTCATTATATGACCTGCATACTAATGTTGTTGCATCTAAATCTATTTCGGTCAAATCAATTACATCTGAAGTAGGAGCTAAAAAATTATCTAAAATTAAAATCTTAGTAAAATCTCTAAAGTATACTAATATTTTATAGGGGTTACTAACATCAACATGAGCAATTACACCTAAAACATTATTGCTGTAGGTTCTGTAAACTTCTCCTTTTTCAGTGTATTTTTTTATTTGAGTATCTGAAATTTCATAATAATATCCAAATTGATCTGTTGTAAGAATGTTACCATTAAATGGTTGAGTAACTATTTGGCCATTTAAAATACTAGCAAATAATAGAAGTAATATGATTGAAAATTTTTTCACGACTTATTCATATTAAAAATTATACCAATTTAAGCAATTCTTCAATATAGTCTCTTTGATTAGAAAGTCTTGGAACTTTATGTTGACCACCTAGTTGATTTTTTTCTTTCATCCATCTATAAAACGTACCTTTTTTTAGTTTATTAACCATTGGTTTAGATAAAACCAAATTGTTAAACCGTTTAGCTTCATAATCAGAATTCAGTGATTTTAATTCTTCATCTAAATAATCAATAAACTTATCTAAGTTTTCTGGAGTTTTTTCAAATTCTATCAACCATTCATGTTTCCCAGTGTTATTATTGGTGAAATATTGCGGAGCAACAGTAAACTCACTAATAATTGAATTAGTTTTTTTACAAGTATTATAAAGTGCTTGTTCAGCATTCTCAACTATTAATTCTTCTCCAAAAGCATTGATATGTTGTTTTGTTCTTCCTGTCACCTTAATTCTGTAAGGAGCTAGACTTGTAAATTTTACTGTGTCACCAATCATATACCTCCATAGTCCCGAGTTGGTGGTAATAACAATTGCATAATTTTTACCTATTGTAACTTCTTCAAGAGTAATAGTTCTTGGAGATTCATTTGTAAGCTCAGAAACATCTATAAACTCATAGTATATTCCATAATCTAGCATTAACAACATTTCATGTACATTGCTTTGATCTTGTATGCCAAAAAAGCCTTCGGAAGCATTGTAGTTCTCGTAATAGTTTAACGATTGATTTGGAAATAAGTTATTAAATTGAGTTTGATAAGGTTCAAAATTAACTCCTCCATGCATGTAAAATTCTAAGTTAGGCCAAATGTCATGTATATTATTTTTTCCAGTTATTTCTAACATTCTTTTTAGAAAAACTAAAGTCCAAGAAGGAACACCAGAAATATTTGATACATCTTCCTTGGAGGTAAGCATAGCCATTTCTGTAATCTTTTGCTCCCAATCATCCATTAATGCAACTGAAAGCTTCGGAACTCTACGTTGCTCTACCCATAATGGGAAATTTTTCATGATAATAGCTGATAAATCACCAGCATAGGCACCTTTATTTATTTTACTCATCTCACTACTTCCACCAATTACAAGGGTTTTTCCTAAAATTAATTTTGAAGTAGGATGGTTGTTATGGTAAATGGCTAATAAGTCTTTTCCACCTTTATAATGGCAATCAATTAAAGACTCTTTACTTACTGGAATAAATTTGCTTTTTCCAGTTGTTGTTCCAGATGATTTTGCAAACCATTTTATCTCGGTGGGCCACAATATATTTTGTTCGCCATTTTTTACCCTATGGATGTCTTTGTGTAAGGTTTCGTAATCCTGTAAAGGTATTCTTGATTTGAAATCTTGATAATTTTTTATCGATTTAAAATCATAACGTTTTCCCCACTCTGTATTTTTTGCTTTATTTACTAAGTTTAATAAGAGCTCATTTTGCACATCTATTGGATACTTCATAAAAAGCTCCATTTGATGGATTCGTTTTTTAATTATCCAGGAAAATACAGAATTTATTATCTCCATTAGGGGTTAAAGTTTGAAAGTGTAAAGTTAAAAGTAAACTTGTAACTTTAAGAACTTTTAACTTTATACTTATGGAATATACAGGTCAGATTAGAAAAATGCACACTCAATTAGCCGATGAGGTAATTTATGAATTACCAATTGGAGATGAAATGGTTAATATGAACCAGTTTATTGGACAAGAGATAACGTTAGCTTATCAAAATAAAATTGAATGTGTTAAATGTGGTAGGGAAACTGTAAAATCATTTAATCAAGGTTTTTGTTATCCTTGTTTTAAAAATGCTCCAGAAGCTGCAGATTGGATTATTCACCCAGAAAAATCGCAAGCTCATTTAGGTATAGAAGATAGAGATTTAGAGTATGAAAAGTCGGTTCAATTAAAACCTCATATTGTATATTTATCATTAACCAGTGGTATTAAGGTAGGAATTACTAGAGAGCCTCAAGTTCCTACACGATGGATAGATCAAGGTGCTGTACAAGCTATAAAGTTAGCGGTAACACCAAATAGGTATTTAGCTGGGATGATAGAGGTTAGTTTAAAGGCTCATTTAGATGATAAAACGAATTGGCGTAAAATGTTAATGAATCTTTATCCAGAAATCGATTTAATTGCTAAAAAAAATGAAGTGAAGCATCTTTTGGTTGATGAATATCGTCAGTATATTGAAACTGAAGATGAAGTGCTGGATATTAATTTTCCAGTAACTAGTTACCCTGTAAAAGTTAAAAGTATTGGCTTTGATAAAGTGCCTGAGTATACCGGAATTTTAAAAGGCATAAAAGGACAGTACCTTTTGTTTGAAAATGGTATTGTTATGAATATTAGAAAACATGGAGGGTATGTAATTTCTTTAGTTTGTTAACATTTTAACTATGAAAGAATTTTGGATTTATTTTAAATTATTTTTGATTACCTGTTTGTTTGTAACATCAAATAGTGTGTTTGGTCAAGAAAACTGTGGGAATGGAATTGACGATGATGGTGATGGTAAAATTGATTGTTTAGACTCAGATTGTTTGTCAGATGATGTTCCAAGTAGTGCTTTATTTAATACTGCTAGTGATGGTAATGGTGGCGTTTTAACAGGTGGGTCAAATGATAATAATTGGCAAATTTCTGTTGGAAATATTAATGGATCATATGTTCCTGCAATAGTAATGTCATCTATACCAAGTAGTTATTACTCTAGTCCTTGGACTGATTGTGATTGGATATCTCATAGTAGCAGTGGTTCTCATTCTGTTAATGATGATTTTTATTATAAAATTAATTTTGATTTACCTTGTTATAGAGGTTGCGGTCAACCTTACTCCGATTCAGCGGTATTTTGTATAACTATGGACTTTTTTGCTGATAATTCAGTAGATGAAATTTATGTCAATGGAACTCCACAAAGCCATAAAATTAATGGAGTACCCAATGCTAATCCTTATGGATATGTAGGCTTTAAGGCGTCTGCAAAAATTAGTGCCGCTTTATGCGAAAATTGGCAAGCTGGAACTAATGAATTAATAATTAAAGTGTCTTCAGGGCCAGGGTTTGAAGGTTTTTTGGCACAATATAGTACAAGTATTAGTGATACTTTAGTTCATGATTTTGTTGGAGAGTTGATTATACCTAATGTATTTACGCCTAATGGAGATGAGAGTAATGATTTATTTGAGATAGTTGGAGTAGATAATTCGCAAAGCTTTAGCATTAAAATATTTAACCGTTGGGGAAACAAAGTGTTTGAAGAAACAGATCCTACAAAATTTTGGGATGGTGGAAACCACAAAGAAGGAGTTTATTTTTATGAGATACAATATTTTGAGTTTTGTAAATCTGAACAAAACATTAAAACGGGCTATGTTACATTGATGAAATAGATAAATCTTAAACTTATTATAATTAAGTTACTAAAGTTTTGTAAATGATAGTGTTAATTCTATTTACTCTTAACATTTATGCTGGAGGCAAGAAGAAACATGAAAAAATAAGAATGGCTCATGTTAATCTGATTAACCAAATATAGTTTACTCCAAACCACCCCCAAATTTAAAACAAGGGGTGCTCACTATATTCACGCAATGTCTAAAAAAAAAAGTGAAAGGAGTAACCCAAAACTCAACCTTTTCATATACACAGCCTAGATATAACTTGTTTCCATCAGAAAAGAAAAAAGGAAAAAAAAGCCAAGGCAGAAAACAACGGCAGGCAAGTACAACAGTAATTTAAATGACAAAAAAGGCTCTGAAAAGAGCCTTTTTTGTTTTAGATAATTCTATTTAAGTACCTTTATTGAATGAAAAAAAATATTTTATGCTTACTGTTTGCACTAGTTTTTTCGGCTAGTGGTTTTTCTCAAGCTCAGTTTAAGGAAGGAGAAAAAGATAATGAAGTTTTTACGATAGTAGAAAACATGCCTGAATTTCCGGGTGGGCAAGAAGCTATGTTTCAGTTTTTAGCTAATAATGTAGAGTATCCACCTGAAGCTAAAAAGAATGGAATACAGGGAAGAGTGTTTGTTGGTTTTACTGTTGGTAAAGATGGGATAATTAAGGATGTTCATATTGTTAGAGGAGTACATAAATTGCTGGATAAAGAAGCAATGCGAGTAGTAAGGTTAATGCCTAAATGGAAACCAGGAATGCAGAAAGGAAAGGCTGTAGCTGTAAGTTATAATCTACCTATCAATTTTATGTTTTCAAAAAAAGGGAAAAAGAAAAAAAGAAAACGTTAATATATGTTTTGTATCATTTCTAGCGGTTTTATTTATATCTAATTTCGCGAGGTTAATTCTAATACATGGATTTTAAACCCTTAATATCTTTAGAACATTACTTACAATCTTTTGTTCAATCTAAACTTTGGATAAAGGTAGTTATGGCTTTAATCCTTGGGGTAGGTTTAGGATTATTACTAAGTGCAGATGCTAATCTAGTAGATGAAGAGATAGCTACATCTATTGGTAATTGGTTAGGCTTGCCTGGTATGCTTTTTTTGAAATTAGTGCAGATGATTATGATACCATTAATTTTTTCATCTATTATTTCTGGTATAGTTAGCAATTCAGGCGAGCAATTAAAGAAATTAGGAATAGGGGTTGGTATTTATTTTGTTATTACTACAATAATATCTATTATGATTGGAGTAGGATTAGCTTTAATACTCAAGCCAGGAAAATTTTTGACTTTACCCAGTTCTTTAGATGGTTCTGAACCTATTGCATCTAGCGGTTCTAAACCCTTATTTGAAGATATCCCAGGAGCTATTTCTGATTTATTGCCCGCTAATCCTTTAGCATCAATGGTTTCGGGAGAAATGTTAAGCATTGTAATTTTTACCATTATTATTGGAGTTGCAGTAACTCAACTGTCAGATAAAACTAAAAACCCTATTTTAAGATTACTTTCTGCAATACAAGAAATATGTATGACTGTTGTTAAATGGGCAATGCGAATGGTACCTCTTGCTGTGTTTGGATTAATGGCTCAATTAACCTTGAGTGTAGGTATCGATAGTTTAAAAGGTATTGGATTTTATGTGGTTGTAGTGTTGTTAGGTTTATTGTTGTTGTTAGTGGTTTATTTATTAATGGTAGCCATTTTAGGAAAAACAAACCCTTTTCAATTCATTAAAAAAATAGGTAATGTTCAATTGCTGGCATTTTCTACCACTAGCTCGGCAGCAGTTATGCCATTATCTTTAAAAACGGCTAAAGAAAAACTAGGTATCAATCCTTCAATTAGTAATTTTTTAATTCCTATTGGTGCTACGGTAAATATGGATGGAACAGCTGTTTATCAAGCTATATCAACATTGTTTATTGCACAAATTTATGGAGTAGAAATGAGTCTCGTTAATATTCTGTTGGTGATGGTAACAGTTGTAGCAGCTTCTATTGGTACA